>JBGSMH010000204.1:0-12613 GCA_041740275.1 Phycisphaerae bacterium | reverse complement strand
GAGCAGCTTGTGATAATCTTCAGGATCGTATTCCAGGTCCGCATCCTGAATCAGAATGATGTCGCCGGTCGCTTTTTTGAATCCATCCCGCAACGCCGCCCCTTTGCCTTGATTGACCGGCTTGTGCAGGATCGTAAAAGTCACCTGCGGAAACGCGGCGGGCAGTTCGTCCAGGCGGGCGCGGGTGTTGTCTTTGGAGCAGTCGTTGACGCAAATGATCTCGCGCTCCATATCCGCAGGAATGTGCGCCGCCACCACTTTGGCGATGATCTCATGAAGCGTTTGCTCTTCGTTATAGACGGGGATGACGATCGATAATTTCATTGCGTTAACGTTGTACCACGTTGCTCCGCCAGCGTTTATAGCAATCGGTCGCTGATCAGACCAATCGCACGGGCACGCCGTGTTCGTGCAGATAGCGTTTGACGGACCCGACGGTGTATTCGTTAAAATGAAAAATACTCGCCGCAAGCGCCGCATAGGCGCGGCCGGTCGTGAGCACCTTGACCATATCCTCCGGCGAGCCCGCGCCCCCCGACGCCACCACCGGCACCCTGACCGCATCGCTGACGGCAGCGGTCATTTCCAGATCGTAGCCGGCTTTGGTTCCGTCGGCGTTCATCACGTTCAGGACGATTTCCCCAGCGCCCAGCGCCTCCGCCTGCTTCACCCAGTCCATAACGCGAATCCCCGTCCCTTTTCGCCCGCCATTGATGAAGACTTCCCAGATTTCCACACCGTCTTTGACGACCCGATTGGCGTCCAATCCCAGCACCGTCGCGCAACGGCCAAACTTACGCGCCACTTGCGCCAATAGGTCCGGGTTCGTCACCGCCGAGGAATTGATGGATACTTTTTCGGCACCGGCCTGGATCAGTCGGGTGGCGTCGTCGAGGGTGCGAATCCCCCCGCCGACCGTCAGGGGCATAAAACACTCTTCGACGACGTGCCGCACCACGTCTTCCATGATCCCGCGCCCCTCATGGCTGGCGGTGATGTCATAGAACACCAGTTCATCGGCACCCTGGTCCTGATACCGCTTGGCCTGATCGACTGGATCACCCGCGTCGACGTGATCAAAGAATTTGACCCCTTTGACCACCCTCCCGCGATCGACGTCAAGGCAGGGGATGATTCGTTTCGTGAGCATGGGAGGTGAAAAGTTTGGAGTTTGAAGTTTGGAGTCGTGTATCTCAACACTAAGCCCCAAGCCCTCAGCCCCAAGCCCTACAAAGGGTAACCGACGGGATTTGAACCCGCGACGTCCAGGACCACAACCTGGCGCTCTACCAACTGAGCTACGGCTACCAACACAATCGACCCGCCAAAGCGAGTCGCGCAATCATGCGGATTTTGCCCCGGTTTGTCAATCCAGCACCCAAACCGCCCGAACCCCAAAAACCGGACGCTCGAACCGTTCCAACCACCCCATTCCATCCCCATTGTCGCAAAATTGCCCACGTCCAAGTTCCGATATTTTCTTGACACAAGTGCAAAGCAGGTCTAGGTTTGAGTAGCCGTGGACCAACCACGGCAAGGTATGACTCCCACTCCGCAGACCAACTCTGAAACCGGCACGTTCGGTCTCGGCCCGAACCTCGATAGCGATATCGGGCGCGTCGTTGTCGATGTCGGGCTGGCGACACGGTCTGAAGTCGAATACTGCCGCGAACAGCAGAAACAATCGTCTGATCCCAACCAGCGTTCCTTGGCCGATCTGCTGGTGGATCATGGGTTTATCACCACCCATCAAGCCAAACGCATTCGCAAATCGCTTGATGAACGCCGATCCAGTCAGATTCCCGGCTATGTCCTGCTCGGCAAACTGGGCAAAGGCGCGATGGCGACGGTTTATAAGGCCAAGCAAATCTCGCTTGACCGCATTGTCGCGATCAAGGTGCTGCCCAAAAAGAGCGGCGAGAACATCGACTTCGTCGAACGCTTCTATAAAGAGGGTCGCGCCGCTGCCAAGTTGTCGCACAACAACATCGTTCAGGCGATTGACGTGGCTTCGACGCCCGAGGGGTATCACTATTTTGCGATGGAGTATGTGGAAGGCCGCACGCTCTACGACATCATGCAGCCGCCGCCCGTTGGGGAAGGCCGCAACTTCTCTGAAGCAGAAGCCCTCGATATCGGCATCCAGATGGCCGACGCATTGGCGCACGCCCACCGCAAGGGTTTGATCCATCGTGACGTCAAACCCAAGAATATCCTGCTGACCAATCAAGGCATGTCCAAGCTGACCGACCTCGGCTTGGCGCGCGAGACCGACGACAAGCACGCCGCCGAAACCGAGGCGGGAAAGGCGTACGGCACGCCCTACTACATCAGCCCCGAACAAATCCGCGGCGACGTCGATATCGACCACCGCGCCGATATCTATTCGCTCGGTGCCACACTCTATCACCTGGTCACCGGCCGACCGCCTTTTGATGGTGAGTCGCCCAGTGCGGTCATGCACAAGCATCTGCGTGAGCCGCTGATTCCGCCGGATCACATTAACGTCGCACTTTCTGCGGGGATTTCTGAGATTATCGAAGTCTCGATGGCCAAAAACCGCGACGAGCGGTATCAAACCACCGAAGACATGCTCGAAGACCTCACCCTGGTCCGCGCCGGCCACGCTCCCAAACACGCCCGTCGTGCGGTTGATTTGGACGCGCTTCAACACCTGCAACATCCCTCCCAAACCGTCGATCTCGATCCCGCCCCCACCGGCAACACCGCCTCCATCTGGCAAAACCCCACTGTCATCACCGTTCTTGCGATTGCGGGTGTGTCGGTCGTCCTAAACCTGTTCCTGCTGGCGATGATGCTCGCCAAATAAGGACCGGCTTGCTCACTCAACCCGGCACTTGATCCGCTCCTCAACTGCGGTACAACTTTTTCATGCAGAAGACCATCGGATTCATCGGCCTGGGATCATGGGGTTGCCGATGGCGGGGCATTTGTTGGGCTCTGGATCGGATTTGGTTATACACACACGAACGCGCGACAAGGCCAAGCCGTTGATCGAGCGCGGGGCGAAGTGGGCAGACAGCCCGGCGGCAGTCGCGAAGGTCGCCGACACGATATTTGTTTGCGTTACTGATACGCCTGATGTCGAGCAAGTGCTTTTGGGCGCAGATGGCGTGATCGAGACCGCATCGCCGGGCGCGATTGTCGTCGATCACTCGACGATCAGCCCGTCGCAAACGCGGGTGATGGCGGATCGATTGAAGGCAAAAGGAATCCGATTGATTGATGCCCCGGTATCCGGTGGAGATGTCGGGGCGCGCAACGCAACACTATCAATCATGTGCGGCGGGGATCGAACGGCGTTTGATCAGGTCAAACCGCTGCTGGAAAGAATGGGGAAAACCATCACCCACTGTGGCGAATCGGGAAACGGTCAGTTGACGAAGTTGGTTAACCAGATTCTGGTCGTCAATACATTGATGGCGGTGTGTGAGGCGATGTTGTTTGCGAAAAAGAGCGGTTTGGACATCGCGACTACACTGGCGGCGGTCGGCGCCGGGGCAGCGAAGTCGTGGCAATTGGAGCAACTGGCACCCCGGATGACAGCCGGTGATTTTGCACCCGGGTTTATGGTCGATCTTGTTGCCAAGGATTTGCGACTGGTGATGGAGTTTGCGCAAGCCAACGACATCAACCTCCCCGCCACCGAGAAAGTGCAGGCCGCCTACGCCAGATTGCAGCAAGCTGGATGCGGCCGGGAAGGGACGCAGGCGCTGTTTAAGGCAGTTGATGGATCAGTAGGATAGGATTCGTGAAGAACGCGCCGAAATTGCGCGTTTTCGGATGGGGATCAAAATCGGGCATGCAGATATCTGCGAGTTGGGCGGTCGTTGGACCGATGAGAAGATAAGTCGCCGAAACTGTTTATGCGTGTTATGGCGTTTGGCGCGGCGGCTTCTATAATCCGGACTTCAATTTACGACGGACCGGGCTGGTCCAAGGGATGGAATGAACATGATGCGTATCAATATCTCAGCGATTGCGCTGGCTGCGGCAATGTCGGTTCTGGCGGGATGTCAAAACGACGGGCCGGAGCCGCGCTTCGATCCCCGCGCTCTGGGCGACCCGCAACGACAAGTTGCTGATCAATACACCACCGATGGCGCGCTTCGTCCGTTGCCGACGACGCTGGAGAGCAAGTTCCTTCCTGAGAATCGCAATAATCCGAACGCACCCAAAGAGCCCCCCGCCAGCAGTGCGTTGCAGGTCAACGCCAAGATCGTCAAGCTCCCCTTGCGCGAAATCGCCCAGCGTGCGGTGGCCAACAACCGTGCGGTCAAGGTTTCGGGCTATCAACCCGCGATCGACGAGACGCGCGTCACCGAGGCCGAGGCACGGTTCGATCCGGAGTTCTTCGCCGGTGCGACGTTTGAAGCCCGTCGCCAGGATAGCGAGTTCGGTTTTTCTGGAACCAACTTTGACCAGTGGCGTCTTGAAGCGGGTCTGCGCCAACTGCTGCCCACGGGTGGTCAGGTTGAGTTGAAGTACGGGCCGAATCGCACCGGATTCCTGGATCAGTTTGGCGAATCGCAGAAGGCCTACACCGCCGAGATCGGGCTGCAATTGACCCAGCCGCTGTTGCGTGACTTTGGCTTGGATGTCAATCGCGCCCGCATCGTCATCAACCAGAACAATCAGCGAATCAGCGTGCTCGACTTCCGCAAAGACCTTGAAGAAGTGCTCCGCAATATTGAAGAGACCTACTGGCGTCAGGTGCAGGCGCGCGAGACGGTGCGCATTCAGGAAGAATTGCTGCAACGCACGATCGACTTTGCCGACATCGTTTCCAATCGATTCGGCCAGGACACGACGATGGAGCAGATCAGCACGTCGATCTCGCGTGTCGAGGCCGCCCGGGAAAGCCTGATTCAGGCACGACAGCGGGTGATGGATTTGTCAGACCAGTTGAAAAACCTGATGAATGACCCGGAATACCCGGTCGCCGGTGGGACGCTGCTGTTGCCCGCCGATGAGCCGCTGATGCAGGCGGTGGCGTTCGATTTCTCGGACAATCTCTCGACCGCGCTGCTCAACCGGCTTGAGCTAGGCCAGCAGCAACTCCGCGTCGATTCGGCCAGCGTTGCGATGAAGGTCGCCAAGAACAACAAACTGCCCCAGCTTAACCTGGTTGGCTCACTCGGATTCCAGGGCTTGGGCGAGGATTATTTCGACTCACATGACCCGATCTGGGACACGGACAATGTCAGTTGGTCGCTAGGCCTGCAATTCGTGCAGAAGATCGGCAACCGCGAGGCCGAGTCGATCTTCCGCCGGGCGCAGTTGCAGCGGATGCAGGCGATCGCGCAGTACGAGCAGTTGATCGATCAGGTGACGACCGAGGTCAAGACCGCGCAACGCGAGGTCGAGGCAAGCTGGCAGTCGATCGGCCAGACGCGAAAAGCCCGCTTCGCGGCGGCCAAGGCGCTGGAAACGCTGCAGACTCTGCGAATCAATGGCGAGCCGTTGACGCCGAACTTTGTCGAGCGTGAATTGTCGCGTCAACAGGAAGTCGCCGGTGCCGAACGCGCCGAGGCCGAGTCGGTGGCGAGATACAACATCGCCCTGTCCCGTCTGGAGGGCTTCAAATGCACGCTCCTTCGCTACAACAACGTGCTGCTCGAAGAAGCCAAGCGATAGACCGCGATCTGAAATCTGAGATTTAGGATTTCAAATTTGAGATTTGCTCGCTCACCCGACGTACAACACCACTTCCTTCGCTTCGATCGCGACGGGAAACGTCTCGACCGATGGATCGGGATCGGTGCTGTCGATCTGCCGCGTCGTGCGGGTGGATTCGACCGTCACCTCGTAGTGTTTGACGCGGCACTTGTGCGGGTTAAACAGGCTCTGGCCGGTGGTGATGTCGAACTCCCATCCGTGCCAGGGGCAGCGAATGATCTGCCCCTGCCGATGCCACCGATAATCGCCGACGCGATCGGTCGGCGGACTCGTTCCCGAAACCGAACCGAGGCACAGCGGTGCCAACTGGTGCGGGCAGGCGTTGCGAATGGCGTGATATTCGCCATCGATGTTAAAGACCCCGATGGATCGGCCGGCGACTTCGACGATCTTGCGCTGCCCCTCGGGTAGCTCATCGACGCGACAGACAACAAATCGCTCAGGCATGGGCGGCCTCCACTCGTTCCCTTATCCGCGGATAGGTCTCCAACGCCGTCTCGCCCATGATCCGCCGATACAGATCGTCGGGCAATTTCGGCAGACCTTTGTCGGCATCGTCGCCATCCCAGTGCGGGTAATCGCTTGAGAAAAGCAACGTCTGCTTCGCGTCGATCATGTCGAAAATCTGTAATAGCGATCGATCGTGCGGCGGTTCTTCGATCGGCTGGGTCGATAGCCGCAGTTGCCTGCTGATGTAAAAGCTTGGCGGTTCGGTCAGATACGGGGTGGTGACGCGAAGGGCTTTCCAGTTCTTGTCCATCCGCCACATCAGGTGCGGAAGCCACGCGACGCCGCCTTCGAGCATCACAAACTTCAGCGTTGGAAAGGTCGTCAGCACGCCTCTGGAGATCAAAGAGCAGGCCTGGACCAAGTAGACGCTGGAGAGATTGGTATGCCACTCGAAATACGTCTCGGCCGGTCCGTTGGCGAACGGTTGGCTGATGCCCACGCCGCCTTCGTGACCGGGATGGATGGTGACCGGCAGATCCAACTCGCACGCCGCCTCATAGATCGGCCAGTAACGACGGTGCCCCATCGCCTCGGACGTTGCGGCGGTCATCGAGATACAGACAAACCGCCTGTCCGCTGCGGCACGCCGAATCTCGGCGGCGGCCTGGATCGGGTCTTGCGGCGCGACCATGATCGCACCTGTGAATCGGTCGTCACGACCGAGCCAGTGCTCGGCGATGTAATCATTCGAGGCACGCGCGACGGCAGCACCGTAATCGGCATTCGGGTGAACGCCTGCCGCATAGCCGCCCGTGAGATTCAAAATCGCGGCGTCGAAGTGCTGCCTTTCAAACAATTCGGCACGAAACACATCAAATACGCTCGATGGGTCCGTTGGATTTGTCCCCAGATCGCGCCGGTTCACCCCGTGCGGATTGCCGTGTCCGGTATGCCCTGCCGGTCCGTAGCCGGTGCGCCGGAAGAACTCGGGGATGTATTTATCGAACGCCTTTTGGTCGTGAATCAACGGATGAACGTCGCAATCGATCAGAGTCGGTCTGGTCATCTATCGAAACTCCTTGTCGGCCAAAGATAACCCGGAACCAAGCCTGCGCACAAAACAAAACAGAATCCCAAATCGTCGATCCGTCTGAAAAAACGCCGCATAGAGTTGACTTTTGTCGGTTTTTCTGCCTATTATGTGGACCGATGAAAAGTGCCGAACTGCAGATTCTACCCGTTCCGGTAGTCGTACGACTGGCCGAGCGGATGGCGTTCGTGAACTTCGGACGCTGACCTCGGCCCTGCTCCCCTGGCCTTGCTGATCGGGCAAACCCCGCTTGATCGCAAGACTGACCCGACAATCGAAATCACAATTTTCATTGTCGAACTCCACTCATCACGATACATTCGATCAACGTAACTCACGACTCAAACAATATTTAGCCCGTCAATCGGCCACCCGCCAAAGCGGTCAGGACACCACGCAATGGATCCTGCAATCGATCGACTCGCTATTTGGAAAGCACGACCATGACCCTTCTCAACGACCCCATCGCTTCGACCCGCAAATCCAACGACACCAAGCCGCGTTACAAAGGCAAGACCGGCGCAAAGATCCTGCACGAAATGCTGATCGGCCCGCACAAGGTCGAGTTGATCTTCGGCTACCCGGGTGGCGCGATTCTTCCGGTGTTTGATGAGATCTATCGCACCCCCGCCAAGTTCATCCTCAATCGGCATGAGCAGGCATCCGGGCACTGTGCCGACGGCTACGCCCGCGCCACCGGCAAGCCCGGCGTCGCGCTGGTGACCAGCGGACCGGCAGCGACCAACATGATCACCCCGATCGCGACGGCGCAGCTCGATTCAATCCCGATGGTTGTCATCAGCGGCCAGGTCGCGACAAAGGTGATCGGCAATGACGCGTTTCAAGAGGCCGACGTCACCGGCATCAGCCGACCGTGTACCAAGTGGAATTATCTGGTCAAAGACATCCGCGAATTGCCGCGGATCATCAACGAAGCGTTTATGGTCGCCACTTCGGGCCGACCCGGTCCGGTGCTGATCGATCTGCCCAAGGACATCTCAGCCGGCATCTGCCCGGAAGAAGTGGACGACACCCCCCGCCCGCATATCGCACGGCGTCAAAGCGCCACCCTCACCGGCGGGAGCAACAAGCAGATCCACGAGGCCGCCGAACTGATCAACCGCAGCCTCAAACCCGTCCTCTACGTCGGCGGCGGCGCGATCATCAGCGGGGCATGGAAGGAAGTTCGCGAACTATCCGAAAAGGGCAACATCCCCTGCACGACCACCCTGCTGGGCATGGGCGCGTTTGATGAAATGAACGCCAAGGCGTTGCACATGCTGGGCATGCACGGCTCGGCGTACGCCAACTACGCGGTGCAGGAATGCGACTGCCTGATCGCCGTCGGTGCCCGATTTGATGATCGTGTGACCGGCAATCTGGCAACCTTTGCCCCGCATGCCAAGATCATCCACATCGACATCGACCCGTCGTCGATCAGCAAGACCGTGGACGTGGACGTCCCCGTCGTCGGCGATGCGCGCACCAGCTTGCAGGCGATGCTTCCCATGATCGAGCACCGCAATCGTGACGGCTGGTTCGCCACCATCAACACGTGGAAGGAAAAGTTCCCGTTCAAATACTTTGACGATTCGAAGAACGCCAAGCCGCAATATGTGATCGAAGAGATCAACCGGCAGACCAAGAGCGACGCGATCATCACTACGGGCGTGGGTCAACACCAGATGTGGGCGGCACAGTTCTATCGCTGGCGTTACCCGCGTCAGTTCCTGACCTCCTGCGGCCTGGGGACGATGGGCTATGGTTTGCCCGCCGCGATGGGGGCACAACTGGGTTCGCCCGGCAAGACCGTCATCGACATCGACGGCGACGGCTCATACCTGATGACCTGCTACGAACTGGCGACGATCGCCGAGTACAACATCCCGGTGAAAGTCGCGATCCTCAACAACGATTTCCAGGGCATGATCAAGCAGTGGCAGGACTTGTTCTACGATAAGCGATACAGCCAGTCGAAGATGAAAAACCCCAACTTTGCTGCGATGGCAGAGGCGTTTGGCGTCAAAGGCATCCGCTGCGATCGCAAGGAAGATGTCGCCAAGACCGTCGACGCGATGCTCAGTCATGACGGCCCGGTTGTGGTTGATTTCTGTGTCGAACCGGACGAGCACGTCTATCCCATGGTCCCGTCAGGCAAGGGCCTGCACGAACTGACCCTCGGCGTGGTCGCCAACGAAGGCGGACACACCGCTGGCCGGGAATGCTTTGGGCACGACGCGGGTAGCCTCGCCTAAAGTTCATTGCATGATTACAGACGCGGGTGGATGCGGATTGAAAGCGAATCGCCTAATCCGCATCCATCCGTGAGCGTTTTCAGGCTTCGATGGGCTTGGATCTTCTCGATGCCGTCCCCAACAGAATCGCAGCAATCAAGACCACCGCCACCCCGGCAATCGCGTAGGGCATTTGCCGTTCGACAAACGCCAGCCAGTACATCGGCAATGCGATCAGCACCACGATTGCGGTTGCGCCCCGTCGTGGCGACTTGCACGCGATCGCGATCAGTAGATACGCTGGTGAAACCAATCCATAGAACGCCAGGAACGAACTATAGATCACCTCACCGATCGACAGACCGGCGTATTGCATCGACCACGATTGTGCGAAATACGCACCCATCCCGCCCAACAATCCGACGCCCAATGCCGTCCCCAATGTGGCCCGGAAGTCTGCGGCATCGTCGCGCGCCTGGGCTTGATCGTGTAACGCGCGGGCGTGCAGGATCACCGTCAAAACCGACTGCACCGAAATCTGCGCAAAGATCAGCCCGCCGACGATTTTGCCGGGCATCAGATTCGCCATCGCACCGGCGTAGCCGAGCGTGAGGACGATCATCGACGCGAAGACGACGCAGAACCCGATGCCAAACGCGACTTTGGCACCGGCGTCGCTGGTGGTTTGTCGGGCGCGGTGAAACGTCAAATCCAGGTACGGGCAGAGGAGGAATCCGAGAAGGCAGACCATTGATAATCCGATCACAGACCCGGCCGAAAATGGCTGGGAGGCGGGGATCGACAGTCCGCCGTTGGTGAAGAGCCCGATCGCGATGACGATCGACACGATGAGTGTGATGATCGACACCGTGATTTGAGCACGGCCTTTGATGAGCGGCGTAAATGCCGCCTGCGCCAGGATCGCGGGGACAATCCAGCCTGCCGTCCCGCTCAGGATCGGGCACAGCCAACTGGTGACGAACAGGTGAAACGCGATCGTAACCAATGAAAAAACCCGGCACGCGATCGCGTGATCCTGGGTAAAGGTGATGCTTTGCGCGCGCGACCGCATGACCCACCCCATCGCCGCCGCACCGAGGCAGTTGGGGATGGCGAAGATCACCCACGCCCACACGCCGTAGTCGCGTATGAGAATCACCGGCAAAAACATGCCAATCACCCAGGTCCAACTCATCCCCAAATAGACGGCCCAGCCGATCGGGTGGGATGGGGGGGATGGAGAGGGGTCGGGGGAATCGCGCATGGGGTGTTAACTAAAGAGTTTGAAGTTTGGCGTTTGAAGAAAATGCGGGCCCAAGGAGCCTTCAACTCTAAACGTCAAACTCCAAACTTGTCAAGTCACTTCTTCTTCCGCATCGCCTTGATCTTGTGCTGAATCTTGGGCGTGACATGGAACGTTACCTCGCACTTGCCGACGCGGCGTTCGCGGTCCTTGGAACTCAGTGGCTGTTGCATGATGTCCATGTCCAGCGTGCAGTTAAACTCGGTATTGGCATCGGCCAGTTCGCGGATCTTCTCGCGAGCTTTCATCCGATAGACCGCCGGGCCCAGACACGGACGCAAGAAAGTGTAATTGAGGTTTTTACAGACGACCGTGTAATCGCTGCCACAGATGCCAAAGACGTACATCCCCCCGGCGATCTCCGCGTTCCCCAGCAACGCCCCGCCCGCCATCGCGCGGTACCAGTTGCGATTGAATCGCCGAAACGGCAAATACGCGGCAAAGGTGTCCGTGTCGATCTTGCGCGTGCGAATCCCACTAAAAAATGCCAGTGGCAACCAGATGAACGAGCAGATGCTGTGCCAGAAATTATCGCGCGTCGAGAGCTTGGAGATAAACGCCTCGACCTTGTCCACCCACGTCACCTTGACCGGCGGGGCATCTTTGTCGCGGGGTCGGACCGCCAGCGCGGTCGGCACCGGTGCGTCGATGGGCACATCGACCGGGTTGCCCGGCTGATCTTTTAACTCCGGAATTGTCTGCGTGGTATCCATGTCGATTGATCGCTACCCGGCATACTAAGAATATCCCGCCCGCTGGCAAATGATATGGATGAAATCGAGGTGAAGAGATTGCAGTATTGCCGGTTTCGATTTCTACTGTCAGGTGACTATGACGAATAACCCGCTATTCAATCGTGAGATATTGACCGTCACCCCGGACGCCGCCCCCCAGGGTCAGGCAATCCAAAACGCCATCGACACCGTCTCCCGGCGCGGCGGTGGGACGGTGGTCGTCAAAACGGGTCGGTACGAACTAATCGATACGATTCGACTCGCCTCCGATGTTCGCCTTGTCGGCGAAGGCACCGCACTCCTCACCCGCCCAGAAAAACTGGCAACCAGCAAAGTGCGGTGTGACGTCGATGTCGGGCAGTTCGTATTCAGCCCGGACGATGTATCGGTCTTCAAGCCCGGCATGGGCGTCTGTTTCCACGATCAGGCCAGCCGGTTTGTCCATCAGGCTGATCCGCTTCGCATTACGCACATCGACGGAAACGACGCCCATTTGCATGAGATGGTCCTCTCCGACCGATTGGCACAGCAGAACGCGATCGCCCTAAACTATTTTCCTCTGATCCTGGGCAAATTCGCCGATCGGGCGTGCGTGGAGAATCTCACACTCGATGGTTCGGTCGAATCCACGCTGATTACTGATATGCTCTGGTCGTTCGGGCTTTATCTGTACCGGTCGCGCATGTGCAGCCTCCGCGGCCTGACCGTGCGGAACGTTCGCGGCGACGGGATTTGCTTCGGCAAGGCGTCCTTGCACACCACCGTTGAGGATTGTGACCTGCACGACAACCAGAACTACGGCATCCATCCCGGCAGCCACAGTGCCCGGTGTGTGGTACGCCGCTGCAAGATCCACGGCAACGGGTCGGACGGGCTTTACATCTGCTGGGGCATCAGCCACAGCGTGTTTGAAGACAACGACATCCACGACAACGGCAAACGCCTGTGGCGAAGCGGGATCGCGATCGGCCACAAGGACACCGACAACGTCATCGCCCGCAACCGGGTCTACAACAACGCCAAGTTCGGCATTTGTGTCCGCGAAAAGACCGCCGCCAACGGGGCGCATCGCAATGTCTTTCAGGACAACATCATCGAAAAC
>JBGSMH010000203.1:0-14995 GCA_041740275.1 Phycisphaerae bacterium | reverse complement strand
TCAGGGATTTCCTGAGGACATCACGCCACCGTCACACGCACCCCCCGCCACTGCCAACGCCATTTTGACAGGCTCGGGATTATGTCAAATTCTTGGACAATTGCAAAAAACGAGTAATTTGTCCTGAATAGCATCAGAAATACGTTTGATATGCCGAATTGTTGAAACAGACGTGACTTTTGCGGCGTGAGCTTATTCCACTGACGCTAATTTTTGACGGGCGGCAGAGAAATCAGGATTGCATTCGATCGCCCGGCGATAATAGAACTGCGCCAAGTCCCGGCGGCCCATCTGTTCATATACGCTGGCGATGTTGTAATTGACTTCGTGCGGCTTAAGCACCGCACTCATCTGCGCGATCGCGTCATCGACCTTGCCACGGCGAACCAGCATCAGCCCGTAATTGATCCGAACTAAGGCACCGGTGGGGTGTTTGGCGATACCGGCTTGATAGGTCTTCTCGGCTTCAGTCGGATTGCCCGCAAGTTCATACGCATACCCGAGGCTGCCAAACGCATCGGCCGATTCGTAGCTGGCGACCAGATAGTGCTTCCACGCCTCGATCGATTTGCCCGTCTGACCCGCCGCGGAGTAGGTGATTGCTAGTTTCTTTGCCAGCCCGGAGTCCTTTGGGCGCATTTTCAGGGCTTTTTCGTATTTTTCTGCGGCTTGTGCGTTTTGCCCGCGACTGAGCGCCAAATCACCTGCCGCGACGTAGGTTTCAAAGTTAATTCCCGGCTCGGGCGCTTCCTCGATCGTTTCATAGTCCGGCGTCTGCTGGCGCTGGGCGTTTTGCTGCGACGACTCACAGCCGACGAGCATCAAACCCGCCATCAACATCGCCGATCCGATCCACAGTCCACATGCGCGCATAGAGCAACTCCCAGGCGCGGACCATCCCGCGTGTAGCTGTTATCGGCAACTCCCGGACGATCTGTGCAGGAAACAAGACTTTTCACTCGCCTCCATTTTTGCCCCAACGCCGCTGGCGAAGCCGGGCTATAATATTCGCGCGGATACCGGATTCGCACTTAGTCCATTTCGCTGTCCCCTAACCCCGAATTTTTGCCTGCATGAGAAATAACGACAACATCCAACAAGAGCATTTGGAGATTCTGCGATCCATGCAATCGGTCGTGACAGAGAATCTATCGCTCCTCGGCGAGATCGACACGATGTGGCAGCCGACCGATTTTTTGCCCGATCTGACCGGCGAAGACTGGCGTGAACAGATCGAAGGCTTTCGCGACCTTGCGGCAGACCTGACCGACGAAGTGCTGGTCGTCCTTGTCGGGGACATGGTCACCGAAGAAGCCCTGCCCAGTTACGCGATGCAACTGAATCACATCGCCCAGGACGTCGAAGGCGACAGCCCTTTGCCTTGGGCGAAGTGGCTGCGTGGATGGACCGCAGAAGAAAACCGTCACGGCGACCTGCTCAATGCCTACCTGCGCCTCACCGGCCGGGTCGATATGCGCGCGATTGAAGTCACCGTGCAGCATCTGGTGAATAATGGCTTCAATCCCCGCACCAATCCCGATCCCTATAACGGGCTGGTCTATACGTCTTTTCAGGAGCGAGCCACCAAGATCTCCCATCGCAATGTCGGCAAGATGGCGATGAAAAACGGGGACAAGAATCTGGACAAGATCTGCGCGAAGATCGCGGGTGACGAATCGCGTCACGAGGCGTTTTACACCCGCATGATGGGCGAAGTGATGAAGCGCGACCCGGCCGGGGGCGTGATGTCGTTTCGACGAATGATTCGCAGCATCATCTCCATGCCCGGCCGACTGATGTACGACGGCAAAGACGCCGACCTGTTCGACCATTTCGCGGTCGTTGCGCAAAAGGTGGGGGTTTATACGGTTCACGATTACGCCGACATTCTGGCGCACTTGGTCAGGACGTGGGATATCGCCAGCCTGTCGCTGACAGGCCCCGCCGCAGCGGCGCAGGAGTATTTGTGCAAACAGCCGGAGAAACTCTTTGCGATGGCCGACCGCGTCGGGGAGAGCCTCGCCACCCAACCGACCGTCGCCTTCAGTTGGATCTACGACCGGAAAGTGTAGAACGGTCCACCACGGAGCCAACGCCCGGCGGACGCCAGAGCGTCGTGGCGTCGTCAAAGGGTGGCGACTGGCTTTTGATCAATCCCCACGCCTCTTCCACCGCCCGCCAACAGCGATCGACGGTGGTTTTTGGATAGCCCCATTTGATGCGATGCCGCTCAAACTCATCTTCATCATCCAGGATCGGGTCGGCCGCGCCGGCGCGGTGGATGATGTCCAGATCCAGATCGACCCAGCGCAGCACATGCCCGTCCCAGGTCGCCGGTTCGGCGATGTTGACGTAGTGCTCTTCAAACCGCCAATCGGCGTGCCAGCGGATCATCACGTTCCAGTCGCGATCCGTGTAAAAAATCCGCATCGAGTGCGATTTGGTCATCAACTCCCCCCGATACGTCGCCAGCCTCACCTGCGGCGGAGTGTACAGCCGAATCTCATTGGCCGAAGCACTGATCAACTCACTGGCAAAGCGATAATGCAGCGATCCGTCGAACTTGGTGGAGGAGATGATCGCATTCATGTGGGCGAAGACTCTCCACGAATTGGCGGGAAATGCAATGCAGAAATTAGGCCACTGAGGCACAGAGGCACAGAGAGGCAGAATTGCTTTCTGTAGGGGCGGCTTCAGCCGCTGATTCCTCTCCCGCCCCGCCACCCCAACCGCCGTCGGCTGAAGCGGCCGCTACTGGCTTTGCAGCACCAAACCGCCCCTTTCGACAGTTTCGCAAATCCGCCGAACGGGCTATCATGCCCGACGACAGCGTCGTATTGATTGGCGCATAAAAGGTCTCAGTCACACTTGGTCATCTCTATGAAATCGCTCTTCCTATCGATCGTTTTCGTCCCTCTCGCGACAGGTTGTTCGCAAACACCACCGCAACAAAAATCTTCGCAGCCTGCACCTGCTCCTATCACCAGCACTGCCAAATTGGGTGAGGCGACTCAGCCCCGTGTACCTGCCACGACAGGCCCCACGGACAGAGCTCTGTCCGTGGGGCAGTCGTTCTTAAAGACGAAGCTGAGCGAACTGGATGAATTCAAATCCGATCCTAACTTCTGGCGCTTCGGTTTTGGCCAAGGTGGCCCGTACCACAAGTGGCTGGTTTCAGTCAACGAAAAGCGGGATGCTCACGATTTTACGATCGAAGAGCGAATAGAAGTGGCCGAGTTGCAGCAAATGGGTCTGGATTACATCCGAAGTCGCGGGCGTGAAACGGAATATACGAAAGCAGCACGCGGACAAATTCTTGAAGTCATTGAGTCTGACAAGTAATCCTCTGTGCTCTCCTTGGCCAATTCCCGTCTTACGCCGCGACGGGTTCTTCGAATCGGTCACGCCGCTTCGACGGAGGCGTAGACCTTGCCATGCTGGCACAGCCAGGCGATGTCGCCGAGGCGGGCGCGGGATTCGACTTGACGAAGAAGCTCCACGACCTGCGGCTCGTAGACCGGCTCGGACGGATCGGCGTCGGGGATCACCGCTTCGACCTCAACGGCCACCACAAATCGCTCCGTGCGAACCAGCCGCGTACGCGAAACTCGTTTTCCAGGAAGCTTCATGATGCTACTCATCAAAAAAGTGTACCGTGACCAGCTTGGCGACGTCCACTAAAACCATGTGCGACCAAACCGCTTTGACCTCGGTTCCGTCGGCGAGGGATTGACGAACCTCGACCGTGGGATTGGGCAGCCGTTCGGGATTTTCGCTCAGGAGCACGCCCTGCTCGATACCGTCGACGACCTGCCATTCAAGGACACCACGCTCATCCAGTCGCTCGGCGGCGTGTTGACCGACAACATACCGGCCTGCAAGCACCAGATCGCGGATGGTCTGAAACAATCGCGACATCCGTCCTTCCGGGTCGTTAAGCCGCGACAGGTTCTTCCACGACTTCGCCTTCGACCTCCGCCATCTGCGCCTCGCGCTCGGCCTGGGCGATGGCTTTTTCTGAAATCTTGCCGCCTTGCTGGACTTGGTCGAACTTGACGGCCACGCGTTTGCTGACGCCTTGTTCTTGCTGGGTCACGCCGTAGAGCACGTTGCCGATCTGCATCGTGCGTTTGTGGTGGGTGATGATGATGAACTGCGAGAGTTCGAGGAACTCTTGCACGATCAACCCGAAGCGGACGTTGTTGGCCTCGTCCAGCGGGGCATCGACTTCGTCGAGGATGCAGAACGGGCTGGGCTTGCTCTTGAAGATGCTCATCAAAAGCGCGATGCAGGTCATCGCCTTTTCCCCGCCGGAAAGCTGGGTGATGGTGACGGGTTTTTTGCCCGGCGGGCGGGCGATGATTTCGATGCCGGCATCGAGCGGATCGACGGTCTTTCGCATCACCGGGATCACTTCGCCGGGCTGGGCGTCGGCCTTGGCTTGTTTCATCGCCTCGGTGTCTTCGACTTCCAGTTCCAGATACACATCGGCCGACCCGCCGCCAAACAGCTTGCGGAACAGGTGCTGGAAATGCTCGCGGACGGCATTGAATGTCTGCTCAAACCGGATGCCGCTTTCCTTGTTGATCTCGTCGATCAACTGTTCCAGTTGCGTCTTGGCCTGCGACAGATCGGCCAGTTGCGTGGCGAAGAACTGTGAGCGTTGCTCCAGTTCTTCCATCTCCCCGATCGAATCGAGATTGACGTTGCCCAGCCGCTGAACCTTATCCTTCAGTTCCTTGATTTCCCTGGCGACGTTGTCCCAATCGGTCGCGCCCGGCGAATAAGCGAACACCGCATCGCCATCGGTTTGATGTGCCGCGATAAACGCCTCCATCGCCTCCAGATACCGTGCCGCGACGTCGATCTGCAACTCGTCCTGCGTGCGCGTGACCAGTGTTTCCTGGCGGACGGTCAGTTCGTTGTGCTGGATCTGGAGCGAATGGAGCTTTTGTTCCAGTTCGCCGTGCAGGCCGCGGATCGATTCGACCTTGGTCGTCAATTGTTTGACGGTTTCCAGCAGGCCTTGCAGTTGCGCCGTGAGGTTTGTCACGCGCTCACTGAGTTCCGCAGCGCGGCGGACTTGCACCTGCTCATCGTGCTGGCCGCGCTGCAACTCGGCTTCGACCGCGCCGCGTCGGTCGGCGGTAGAGTCGATCGATTTGGTGATCCGTTCGATCTGCTGGGCGATCTCGCTCTGCTGCTGACGCAATCGCTCGACGGTTTGCCGAGCCGCCAGTTGTTTTTCCTGAACCTGGCCGAGCGACACGCGGCAGGTCGTCAATTCTTCGGCCAGGTGTTTGACCTGTTCGACCAGATCGATCTGCTGCTGGCTGAACGATTCGATCTCCTGTTGTGCCGTCTGCTGGCGGGCATCGAGTTCGGTCTGCTGCTGGGCCAAAGCCTGCTCTTCGGTCGCCAATTTGCCGGTCTGATCGAGCAGATTCTGCAACTCGCGATCCAATAGCGGCAACTCTCGACGCAAACCGCTGAGCCGATCCACGATCTGCTGCGACTGGCTGTTGAGTTCGACCTTGCGGGTGTTGCACTGATAGACCGCGTTGCGAAGCTGATTGATCTGCTCTTCCACCTCGCGGGCCTGCAAGCTGGAATGGGACAATTCTTCGGTCAGATGGGCGATCTTTTGATCCGATTCGGCGATCTGCAGAACCAGTGCATCGAGTTCGGATCGACGGGAAAGCAATCCCATCGACGCCCCCATCGGACCGGCCTTGAGGACGCCGTCGGCTTCGAGGACTTGTCCGGTTTTGATCACGTATCGCCATCCGGCCGGGCCGGCGCGATGCAGCGTGATCGCTTCATCAAACGTATCAACGACCGCGGTCTTGCCCAGCAATGTCTCGGCGACGGATCGGTCTTCAGGATTGACCTTCACCAGGTCGATCGCAAGGCGAATCTTTTGTTCGTGTTGGTTCCAGTCATACGTCTCTGGTGTTGCGGGGGACGTATGTGATGCCCCGACCATGGAGACTCGCCCCGAAAGCTGCGCGAGCGAATCCATCGACACCGCATCGAGCGAATCGATGATGAGCCACTGGTCGCGGCCATCCAAGGCGGCTTCGATGACATGGGCGTGTTCGACATCCACCCGCAAAATATCAGCGACGATCCCGCGCACGAACGGGTATTTTTCGTCCCGTTCCTTGAGCACTTTCTTGACCGCATCCGACACGCCCTCGCGGCGGGCTTCCAGATCCTGCAGCAGCTTCTGCCGCGACACCTGGCCGGATCGGTGCTCCTTGGCAGAACCGAGCGCTTCGGTGAGCGATTTGATCTGTTGCCCCAACTCATTGGCGGCGAGTTTGCGGGCGTCCTGCTCGGCCTGTCGCTCGGAGATTTGCGACAGCACCTCGTCCAGCTTGGCTTTCACCTCGGTCGCGATCGCCTCGGCGTTTTCGATATCCGTCACCACCTGCCGACGCCGATCGCCTTGCCGCTGCTGCATTGAAGCGATGTTCTTTCGCTCTATCTCGATCGACGCCAGACGGCTGTTGACCTTCGCCAACTGACGCATCAATTCCAGCACGCTTTGCTTGTTTCGCTCGATCTGGTTAACCAACTCATTAAGTTTGAGCTGATCTTCCTTGAACGATTGCTGCTTCTGCTCGATCTCGGTCCGCTTGGCGTCCAAGTCGCCAGTCAGCGCCTCCAGCGATGTCGCGGCGTCATGCAGGTGCTTTGCCACGTCATCGCGACGCGTCTGGGCCTGCTGTTGATCGTGCTTGAGTGATTCGACCTGATCTTCGATCTGCTTGATCTGCTGCTGGGCGTATTGCTGTTTTTGCTGGGCGGCCCGCACGGAGGCGTTGGCTTCGACCAACTCGTGTTCTGACCGCTGCTTGGCACCGGCGATCTGATCCGATTCGTCCCGCGCCGTCGCCAGTTCGTTCTGACGCCGAGCCAGATCCCCGGCGACGTCATCCACGCTGAATTGCGTCTCATCGCGGCTTTTGACCACCCGATCCAACTCGCCATGCAGCTTGTGATATTCCTGAAGCGAGTAACCCAATCGCAGTTCATTCAATCGTGTGATGTATTCCTGATAGGTCCGTGCCCGACCGGCCTGGATCTTTACGCTACGCAGGCGACGTTCGACTTCTTCAACGATATCGTTGACGCGCAGCAGGTTCTGATCGACTTTTTCCAGCTTGCGCTGGGCTTCTTTTTTCTTGAGCTTGAACCGCGAGATCCCGGCGGCCTCTTCGAAGATGATTCGGCGCTGCTGGGGATTGGATTCCAGCAGTTGCGAGACGCGGCCTTGCTCGATCACCGAATAGGCGTCAACGCCGATGCCGGTGTCGAGGAACAGATCGCGGACATCTTTCAGACGGGCGACCTGGTTGTTGATGGTGTATTCGCTGGTCCCGTCGCGATAGAGGCGGCGCCCGACCGAGACGACGTCGGAGGGGAGATTGAGTTTGCGGTTACCGGCGGGGTCTTCGGGATTATCAAAGACCAGCACGACCTCGGCCATCCCGCCGGGCTTGCGGGCGGACGAGCCATTGAAGACGACATCGAGCATCGCGTCGCCACGCAGCGACTTGGCCGATTGCTCGCCAAGCACCCATTTAACGGCATCGACGACATTGCTCTTGCCGCACCCGTTGGGGCCGACAATGCAGGTGATTGGCTGATCGAACGAAAACTCCGTGCGATCGGCGAACGACTTGAACCCGTGCAAAACGAGCTTTTGAAGACGCATGCGTGCGGTCCTCCGTGACCCATCCCGTAAAGAACTGCCCCGGTCATCCTGACCAGCGGCGAAAGCCTAAACCGGGGGTATCAAAGCAGTTTGGGCAAGAAAATGCAACCTAACTGTTATCGGACATTAGGATGAACTTTCGAGAGTTTCCTAACAAATACTAAACATGGCGAGCCGGTCGGTTGCGTTTGGGGGAGCGGCCACTTGATAAGTTTGTGCCCATTTGTAAGTGGAATAATTATGATCGGCGGGAGTTTGAACTGTAACGAGGAGCATCATGTCGATCTGTCATTTGATTCGCGCGGCGATGTTGGGGTTGTTGATGTCGTCGGTGTTACTGGCGCAGGAGGCGGGTCGCGGGGCGATGATGGATCGGCTGGAGCGGACGCTGCATGAACTGGATCTGAGCGCAAATCAGAAGGACAAGATCGACGGCATTCTTGCGGTGGCGGGGGAAAAGATCGATGCGCTGCGGGAGAAATCGAAAAACGACCTGACGACGCTCGCCAAAGACGCCGCTGAGGTTTATCGGGATACGCGGGCGCAGGCGGAGGCGGTACTGACGCGCAAGCAGTTGGGTGAGTTCCGGGAAAAGATGCCCGACCGCGCCGCCGTGCCGGAAAACACTGCGCCCGCGGTGCCGGACAAGAAGCCGGACGTTAAGCCCACGACCAAGCCCGCACCAGCCCCCGAAAAAATCGCCGTCGGCGCCGCCGCGCCCAACTTTATTTTGAAGAATCTGGACAATAAGACCGTGTCTTTGTTGAACTTACGAGGCAAGCCGACAGTGCTGGTCTTCGGTTCGTTCACCAGCCCCACCTTCCGCGACAAGACCGCCGCGTTTGATGCGGTTCGCAAGGACTATCGCAACAAGGCCAATGTGCTCGTCATCTACACCGCTGAGGCGTATCCGAACAATGAATGGGACGTGCAACGCAACATTGACGAACAGATTCGTGTCGCTCAGCACACGTCATTGGATGAGCGGGTGAAGATGGCGAAGCTGACCCGCGACGGGCTGAAGATCGAGACTGAGATCGTGGTCGATGACATCGACGACGGCGTCGCCAAAGCCTACGACGCGATGCCCAATGGCTGTGTCATCCTCGACGCCGCCGGTAAGATCATCGCCAAACAACAGTGGGCCAACGAACACGCCACCCGCGTCACCCTTGATGAAGCGCTGCGGGCGAAATAGCCACAATAAACACTCTCGCCTGAGCGGAGTAGACTAAAGGATATGCATACACTTCTGATTCTGTCCGCGTTTCTCATGTTGCTGTCGATCGTGTTCGCAGCCGATGAAAATGGGGTTAACGTCCCCCCGACGGATCAGGTTCTGAAGTCTCTGAAGAAGGATCACCCGCGGCTGATGGCGTCGCAGGCGGATTTCGATCGGCTCGCAAAGCAGTTCAAGGAGGACAAGCATTTCATCGCGGTCGCCGACAAGCTGATCAAGGCGGCGAACAAGATTATCGACGAACCCGCGAGCGAATATGTGATTCCGGACGGCAAGCGTCTGCTGGCCACCAGCCGCCGGGTGATGGAACGGGTTTATACACTGGCGATGGCGTTTCATCTGACGCAGGACAGAAAGTACGTCGATCGCTGCTGGGCGGAGTTGGAAACTGCGGCAGCGTTTGTGGACTGGAACCCATCGCATTTTCTCGATACCGCCGAGATGACCACCGCCTTTGCGCTGGGGTATGACTGGCTTTATCACCAGTGGTCGGACGATCAGCGAAAGACGATCCGCAACGCGATCGTGCGACACGGTTTGGCGGCCGGTCAGAAGGCGTATGACCAGCCGATGTGGTGGACCAAAGCCGAGCACAATTGGAACCAGGTCTGCAATGGCGGATTGATCATGGGCGCGCTGGCGATCGGGGATGAAGAACCCGGGATCAGTGCAAAGATCATTCAGCAGGCCGCGACGCGCATGCCGCTGGCGATCCGACATTACGGGCCTGACGGTGCCTGGAACGAAGGACCGGGATACTGGGCTTATGCCACGCGGTATACGTCGCGTCCGCTGGAAGCGCTCAAGACCGCGATGGGAACCGATTTTGGTCTGAGCAAGATCAGCGGGCTGTCGAACGCGGGCAAGTTTCCGCTGCATTTTGTCGGGACCAGCGGGCTGAGTTTCAACTATGCCGATGCCAAAGCGAATTGGGATGGCGCACCCGACATCTGGTGGTTTGCCAGTCGCTACAACCAGCCCGATCTGGCGGCGATTCAATACCCGCACGCCATAAAAAAGCCGCACGCACTCGATCTGCTCTGGGGCACGTTTGGTCAGACCGCACCGCAGATCGGAAAAGATGTCACGCCCGATGCCTATTTCCGCATCACCGAAGTCGCAACGTTCAGCACCCGTCCCGGCGACACGCGCGGCATGTTCGCAGGGCTGAAATCGGGCGATAGCAAAGCCAACCACTCCAACCTGGATCTGGGCTCGTTTGTCCTGGATTCCGACGGACAACGCTTCATCCTTGACCTGGGGCCCGACAACTACAATCTGCCCGATTATTTCGGCAAAGCCCGCTGGACCTACTACCGCCTGCGCGCCGAGGCCCACAACACACTGGTCATCGGCCCGGACGATCAGCCCGATCAAGACCCCAAAGCGGCAGCAAAAATTACGCGGTACGAATCCAACGCCGATCGCGGTTTTGCGATCACCGATCTGTCGGCGGCGTACCAGCACGGCAAGTCCGTGACCCGCGGGCTGTGGTTCGATCGAAAGAACAATTATGTCCTGCTACAGGACCAGATCGTGACCGAAAGCGCGAAGGATGTCTGGTGGTTCGCGCACAGCGAGGCATCAATCGAACCGAGCCCGGACAATCGAGCGGCGAAGCTGATCCTGGGTGGCAAACAGATGACAATGCGGCTGATCGCTCCGGCGGATGCGAAGTTTACATTCGGCAAAGCCCAGCCGCTCCCGACATCGCCCAATCCCGAAGGACAAGCCAAGAACAAAGCCACCCGCATCGCGATCCATCTGCCCAACACGACCGACACCCGCATCGTCGTGATCTTCACCCCAGGCGACGTTGTCGCGCCGAAATTGAAGGTCGTTCCACTGAAGGATTGGTAGGCAGTGGGCGGTCGGCAGTGGGCAGTTAATGCTTCTTACTGCCCACCGCATACTGCCCACTGCCCACTTTCTCCCGCCTACTATCTCTTCCGGCTGACCAGAAAACCGTCACCGATCGTCAGCAGGGACGAATCGACACGTTCGTCGTCGCGCACTTTTAGGGTGAGCGTGCGGAGCAATCGGGTATCGGCATCGAGCGATGCATCATCGTCGGCGATCCGCCCGGCCCGCAGCATGTTGTCCATCACCATCACCCCGCCGGGACGCAGGAGCGTCAGGATGCGTTCGTAGTAGGTGTCGTACCCGCTTTTGTCGGCGTCGATAAAGGCAAAGTCGAACCGCCCGGCGTTTTCTTTCTGCATCGCAACGAGCGTTTCGGCGCCGGGCGCGATCTTCAACTTGATCCGATCGCTTACGCCGGCCTCTTTCCAATATTCCTTGGCGATGCCGGTCCATTCTTCGCTGACATCGCAGCAGACCAGCATCCCGTCGGCCGGTAATGCTGAGGCGATGCAGATCGCGGAATAGCCGGTGAAGGTGCCGACCTCGATCGCGTTTTTCGCGCCGATCATCCGCACCAAAAGCGACAGGAATCGGCCTTGATCGGGGCTGATCTGCATCCCGCCTTCGCGCAACTGCTGGGTGCGCTGCCGCAGACTCGCCAGCACCGGCGGTTCGGGATGCACCACTTCGTTCACATAGACCGAGACTTTTTCATCCAATAACGATTTGTGCGCCATGCCTGTTCTCCTTCAATCGGGTTTTTCAACCTGCCCGCGCAATTGCAGATACCGCGCCACGCCCCAACATGCCAGTGCCCACACCAGCCCCGCAGTCCACCCGGCCAGCACATCGGTCGGCCAGTGCACGCCCAGAAACACGCGGCTGATCCCGACCATCCCCGTCAGAATCAACGCCAGTCCGATGAAATAGCACTTGAGCACCCAACTATTGGTCAGCCGTGCCAGCAACGCGCCCAATGTCAGATACACCGCCGCCGACAGCATGGAGTGGCCGCTGGGGAAACTTTGCGTCATCACATACGAACGGTGTTCGACCAGATCGGGCCGGGGACGATCGATCAAATCCTTCAGGACAAAACTGATAACCAGCGCCCCCAGCGTGGATGCCAGCAAGAGCACCATCGCATGTCGTTTGCCCGCAATAAACAGATACCCGCTGATCCCGACCGTCGCCATGCTCAGCACCGCGACCCCGCCCAGCGCGGTCAGGTCTCGGCCGACTTCCTCCAGCCACGCAGGTGCGTCATATCCGCCGATCGTGCGAATCGCCCATTCATCAACGATTTGCGTTTCCCCTTCGTGGACCTCATCGAGCAGTTCAATAAACCCCCACGTCCCGCCGATGACGATCAGCAGCGACAGCAGAATCCACAGGTCCAGCGATCGCAGGCGTTTGACGATTTGTTGCAGCCGGCTCACCGATTGGTCTCGACTGTTGAAGTCGGGATTGATTTTAGGTCCGGATGATCGCCGACATGGGCAAACTGGTGTTGCCACGCGACTCGGCCGCCGGGCTCGATCAGGAACATGCCGGGCATGGTCCACGGGTCGCCGATCACTTTTCCCACGCCGTTGCCTTTAACCCCGGCCCGCAGCGCACACGACCAGACCATCGGCCCAAACCCCTGCCCGAGTGTCGCACGTTTGATCGAAAACGCCTCGTACAGCCGCTTGGGCATATCCGCGATCCCCGCCGCCCCCGGCGAGTGCCTTTCAAAAAACGCCTCGCCATCGGCGACCGTCCCCTGATACACATACACCACCTTCGCAAATCCCGCGATCTGGGCCTTGGCTTTCCGCAAATCCTTGACCATTTCCCGGCAGAAGATGCACCCAAAATGCCTCAAGAACACGATCAGCACCGGCTCATCAATCTGATCCGCCAACGTCGGTCCGTTCAGATTCACGCCTTCGACAGGTAACGCGAGGATGTCGGGGGTAAGGTGGGTCATGGTAGAAGTATAGCGGCGATGGACGAGGTTGAGGGTTCCCCATCCCTACTTCTGATAAATCGGCAACATTTCAAACGGCACCGCCAGTGTCAGGACGGACATCGCGGTGGCGTAGGCACGGCCGGGCTCTTCGTGGCTGGGGCTGGGGGCAAAACCGCCGTCGGGTTGCTGACGCTCCAGCAGCAGCTTGCGGTTGTTCGCCCATGCCTGATCGCCCAACGCACCGCCCACCTGACGCGATGCCTGCGTGTTGTAATAGATCGCGTAATGGAAAAAACGCTCGTCGGACTTGATCGGCTTTTTCAGTAGCCACTCAGTCGCCCTTTTGACCTGCTGTTTGTCGGCGGCGTCGAGCATATGCAGATTGAGGACCGCGACCGACGTCATCGCGATCGTTGGTGCCTGTCCCGGCTGATACGCAAACGCACCTTCGTCGTCCTTGAACGTTTTGAGTACAAACCCAACCGCCTTCTCGATCGGCTCCTTGGGAACATTCAGCCCGACATTCTGTGCGGCCCGCAGCGACAACGCCGACCAACCCGAGAGCGACAGATCGCTGTCGTTCGAGCCCGGCTCATATCGCCAACCCCCGGCAAACTCCGCACCCTTTGACGCCTGCTGCGCCTTGAGAATCACCCCGATCATCCGCGAGAGCGTCAAACGAATCTTCTTGCGACGTTGCGCATCATTTTCCACCCCATACGCCTCGGCCAGCGCAAGTGCGACGATCCCCTGGCCGTACATGCGACTGCCATCGACACTTCCGACATAGCCGTCTTCGGGCACGGCTTTGAGCAGGCACTCGATCGCGGATCGGACGACGATGCCGTGGCGTCCGGCATCGGGCGTGTGCCCCGCCGACAGATACGCCAGTAGGGACAGGCCGGTCATCGCGACGGGATTGGGCCCGTCGGTGATCGCGCCATCGGGGCGTTGCAGCTTGGCCAGAAAATCCAATCCGCGCTCGACCGACGCATCGACTTCCGGCGCGGTGGCCGCCGCCGCGCCAGAGCTGAGCAGAGCGAGGATCAAGGCGATCGAAAGGATGTTTCGTTTCATGAACGGATCCGTTTCATCTAGTACGCGCCAGCACCCTGGGCACCCATTAATGGCTCGATTGGCGGGAGTTTGAGGCGTTCGCGGGCTTCGTCCAGAATCACTTTGGTCGCAGTGGCACCGGCACGACTCACGCCGATCGATCGCACCTCGAGCAAGCGATCCAGCGTCCGTACCCCGCCTGCGGCCTTCACCTGGATATGCGGTGCGGTGTGTTTACGCATCAGAATCAGGTCAGCATCGGTCGCACCGCCCGTCCCGTAGCCGGTGCTGGTTTTCACCCAGTCGACATTAATCTGGGAACACAGTTCGCATAGCCGAATCTTCTGGGCATCATCCAGAAAGCAGTTTTCAAAAATCACTTTTACCTTCTGACCGGCCGCGTGAGTGACGTCTGTCACGGCACGGATGTCATCGGCGACCGTATCCCAATTGCCGGACAGGACCGCCGAGATATTGGCCACCATGTCCAACTCCGTGCCACCATCCTTGATCGCCTGCTCGGCCTCTTTGACTTTGATCGACGTCGTATTCGCGCCATGGGGAAAACCAATGGTCGTGCTCGGCTGCACATTTGAACCCGCCAATCGCACGGCGCACTGGCGCAAATACCAGGGGACGATGCAGACACTGGCGACGTCGTAGGCTATCGCGACGGAGATCCCCGCCTCCAATTGCGCCGTCGTCAGCGTTGGATTGAGGAGGGAATGGTCGATCATTTTGGAGACATCTGCGTAGCTGAAATTCATATCAATAAGCTCCTCTTGGTATTATTAGCTACTCTTTGGATTGCGATCGGGCTTGGTCAAGCGTTTGAAAATAGATGCGAAGTTGTTTCTCAAACCCCGCCGGGACAAAGGGGGTCTGGTTGGAGACGGCCGCAGGGGTGTCGCGTTTGTCGCGGAGACGTCCCCATTCGGGCGCGATCGTGCGATCCAGTGACATCGCTGCGCCGTCGGCACTGCCGAGTGCGTCGAAGCGAAGGTCGTCGAACTGCACGCCTTGAAACGCCGGCATGGAGGCGAGTTTTTCCTCGACGGTCTTGGCCAGTGCCGCGTCCCAGGCACTGCGGAGGGCTTCGCCGGTTTGTTTTTGATACGCGCGAATTGCCGGGCGGTCCGGCGGGGTTTGCCGCAGTGCC
>JBGSMH010000202.1:0-4422 GCA_041740275.1 Phycisphaerae bacterium | reverse complement strand
GGCTACAGCAACCGCGTGGTTGACCTTGTCACCCACATGGGCAAGAAGGACGGGAAGCTGTAAGAAAACAGTGAAGAGTTCCAAAGTGTTGTAAGTTCAAAACAGAAGCCCGCGTCGTGCATGACGCGGGCTTCTGCATTCTTTAGTTGAGTTCCTTTACTTAGGCGACGGCTTGGAGGGGTAGCGCAACGGTCTTGACCTTCGAGAGGTCTACGCGCTGGCTGGCGTGTTCAAGGTCGATGCCAACAAGAGTGCCGTGAACGTCGAAATCGAGCACGACGCCGGGCGAGACCTCACGCGATTCGCTCGATACGCGATCGGCCAAATCGATGTAAAGCGAATCGGTTTCTGGGTAGTAGTGAAAAGTCATGACGGTGGTCCTTTGAAGTTACGATCGAAAAAGGCGTTCAGCACGGTCTCATGATCCTCAAGCAAGACGAGGCGGATATATTTGCCGGGCGTGGGTACAAAGGCCCACACGCGCCAGCGACCGTCCGGTTGTTGTTCCTCATACACAGGATTAGCCAAGGCCGTTTCGACGATCTCCCTAGTGATCTCAGGCCGTTTTCGGAGCACCTGTTCCTCGAAATACCGAGCAGTCTTCACGAGTCAATTGTAGCATCAAAATTGTGGCGGGCGAGTGAGCTTACGCTGCACCCACTCGCGAATATCCCGTCAGCACAGCCCTGGCGATGGGCGTGAGCGTCGTATCGGACGATATCGCCGTCTCGATCGCAATAGGCTCGGCACGCACGCACCACACGCCGTTGTGTTCGTCGGCGTGGACGTTTTCCTCGATCTCCTGGCGCGTGCGATGGGTCCAGGTCATGTGGATCGTCTCCGGGTGCCGCAAGTTCGCGTCCTCGGCGATCCCCAGACAGACGATCCGGGCGATGTCTTTTGTCTCAAGCGAAAGCTCTTCGCTTAACTCGCGTCGTACATTGGCAAAAACGTCGATCCGATCCTCGACCTCCAGCGACCCGGCGAACGGGTGAACGCGGTTCGGATAATACGCCACCGAACCGTTCCGGCGACCCATCAGGATCCAACCATCGGCGGTCAGCAGGCCAGTGCTGACGCCCACGGGGTTGGCCATCACGCCGACGCCGTAGGTGTCGGCAAAATCGGGGTTTACAAAATTTGTGCCGACGACCACGCGGTAGCTGGTCTGGCTGAGGTCGATTGTCACCTCGCCATCGGGGCTGATCGAATGGCCTTCGAATCGGCAGAGGGGCCCGTCGAAGAGTCTGACGCCAGGTCGGGATAGCGCGGCATGCCAGGCCCGGTCGATCGCCCGCTCGACTGCCTCGATCACGCACCGGTTCGACCGGACCTGCCGCGTGTGCAATTGCCCTTCTTCAAGACAGGCTCGATGGATAAACCGAAACATTCGTAACCAGATTACCTCAACCCCACCGTTAATCCACTCTGTTAAACTACCCCGCACCCAACGATTATGACGATCCTGACGCCGCAATCTTCGTGTATCATCGGCAATCATCCGATTATCAGGCGTGCGCCGGGCGTCGGATAAACGATAAAGGTTCTATGCAGCGATTGTCCATTCACCGATCGGTTGTCGAAACGCTCGAACCGCGTCAACTGCTGGCGGCGGTTGAACCGACTGCGGTCGAGCAATATATGGTCGAATTGCTCAACCGCGCCCGCGCCAATCCGGTCGCAGAAGCGCAACGGTACAATGGATTCACGGATAGCCGCGGCAACACCTATAACGGGCAACTGAACGAAGGCATCGGTGCCGGGACCATCTCCACCAGCGCCAAGCAGCCACTGGCGATCAACCCGTATCTGACCGATGCCGCCCGCAAGCATAGCCAATGGATGATCGACGTAGACACGTTTGGTCACACCGGTGCTGGGGGCAGCAACGCGGGCAACCGCATCGCCGCCGCCGGGTACTCGGGTGCGAGCACTTGGGGCGAAAACATCGCGATCAACTGGTCCACCGCATCGCTTAATGCCACCTCAACGGCATTCGATCAGCACCGCAATCTGTTCACCGATATGCCGATTGTCGGCCGAGGCCATCGGCTGAACATGATGAACGCCAACTTCAAAGAGATTGGCTTAGGCATCGCGACCGGCCCGTGGTACATGGACGGGCGAACTTGGAACTCCTTGGCCAGCACACAGAACTTCGCCGCCAAATCGACGACCTACCTCACCGGCGTGGTTTTTCGAGATACCGTCACCGCCGACAACTTCTACTCCGTCGGCGAAGGCCTCGGCGGGGTGACGATCAAAGCCACGCGAATATCCGACAACCAGATCTTCACCACCACGACCTGGTCGGCAGGGGGTTACAGCCTCGCGTTACCGGCGGGCACCTATAACGTGCAAGGCTCGGGCGGATCGCTGGGTAGCACGATCTACTACAACAACGTGACCATCGGTTCCCAAAACGTGAAGCGCGATTTCAAGCAGGGACAGTCGGGCGACACCAACCCGACGCCCACGCCCACGCCCAATCCGACGCCAACTCCAACACCAAATCCAACTCCGACACCGAATCCGACTCCCACACCCACCCCGACGCCCGCACCGTCGTTTGCGCAGATCGTCGGCCGAACGCTGGTGATCACCGGTACAGAGACCGCCGACACGTTGGGAACGTATCGTAAAAACAGCACGATCGTCGCGACCTTCGGCACACGGTTCGCCACGTTCGACAAAAGCCTGATCGACGTGGTCGCGATTCAAGGTCTTGGCGGCAATGACCGGATCACGGTCGGTTCGGGCATCTGGGCGACCTATCTCGAAGGCGGGGACGGCCGCGACTACATCACTGGCGGGGACGGTCCAGACACCATCTACGGCAACGCCCAGCCCGACTACATCGACGGCGGTCCAGGCGATGACGTGCTCGTCGGAGCTGGCGGGCATGATGTCATCAAGGGATCGGACGGCAACGACCGCATTTACGGCAACGACGGAAACGACACCATCGACGCCGGTGCCGGGAACGACCGAATCTTTGGCGGGGACGGTGACGACTCCATCTACGGCGGTCCCGGCCGCGACATCCTCTACGGCGACGCCGGTGCCGACACCCTCGTCGGCGGAGACCACTCCGACGCCGCCGACAACGACGACGCCGACCGTCGTATCGCGATCGAAATCCTGATGTAATTCGTCAGCCTGACGCCAAAGATTCCCATTTTTTCCTTGCTATTGCGGCCGAGCGATTTACGCTTTCTCACATACCTCTTACAAGGAGCACGGGTATGCGCAAGTTATTAGCGGGTGTGGCGGGTGTGGTCTTGGCGTTGTCGCTGAACGCGAGCGTCTGGGCCTGCAATTATTCGGAAGGCGATTACTACTCGGCCAGCACGGAGACCAATGAGCTGGTCATCAAGCTCGGCTGCGGAACCGAGCAGAAGTTCACTTTGAAGAAGGAGACCAAGATCACGCTCAATGGCAAGGTCGCGTCGTTGGTCGATCTGAAGTCCGGCGACAAGATCAAAGTCGCCCACGAATCGGCGACCGATGTGCTGTCGATCGAAGCGACGCGGGCATAGCCGCTCAACATCGCTCGTCGATCCCATTTATCATTAAACCACAGCAGGCGCGCCCCGAAAGGCGCGCCTGTTTGTTTAGCTCAAGCTTGCTCGCGTTTGCAGTGCCGTTCTACCGCTTCCACTCAAACCCAACCGCATCGAGAAACGCCTTGGCCAGGATCATGTGCCCGGGCTGGATCGGGTGGACGCGGTCCCATGAGAGGGTGGCGGGGTACAGGTGGGTTAGTGCGCGATCGATCGCCGCCTGCGTGTCGACGAAAATCGCGTCGTGCTTCGCGGCGAGTTTCTTCACGATCGCGCCGTACTCGCTCATCCGCACCCGCATCGCGTCTTTCGGATTCGACTCGATGTAATAGGGCGTCATCAGCACCAGCCGTTTGAGCGTTGGCCGGGTTTGGGTGAGCAGTTCGTCGTAGGTGCGTTCGTATTCGTCGGGCAGGACGTGATCGGCCATTTTGGGCAGATCGAATTGCCGCCAGACGTCATTGATGCCGATCATCACGCTCAGGTAGTCGGGCTTCTGGTCGAGCACATCGGCTTGCCAGCGGGATTTCAGATCGCGGACGGTGTTTCCGCCGTTGCCGACATTGACGACGCGGATTTTGGCCTCGGGATAGACCGCCGTCAGAATCGCGTCGACGAAGTTGACATAGCCCCTGCCGAGCGGATCAAAAAGCCCTTCGGACGGCCCGGGCTTGGTGCGGCCAGCATCGGTGATCGAGTCGCCGATGAACAGAAGCTTGGAATTGGGTTGAATCAGCATGGAGGGGAAGGATATTCGTTGTTGATGTCGAGGTAAAATCCGGGTTCGCCAAGGCGCTAGCGACGCCTGAAAGCTATATGTGCGCCCATTACAGGATCGCTTACGCTGCGGCGTACTGCT
>JBGSMH010000201.1:0-9857 GCA_041740275.1 Phycisphaerae bacterium | reverse complement strand
CCCCCGCCGCAGGCCGCACCGATTGTCCTTAACTTCGGTGCCGGTGCCCAGTCGAATAACAACTCCTTTGCCTACACCGCCGACGGAACGACACTGATCGCCTACAACCACATGGAAGCCGGTAGCGTGATCAATATGAAGGACACGAACGGCAACGAAACGGGCATCTCCGTCTCGCGCGACCGCCAGATCGGTCCCGGTGGCGGCATCAATACCGCATCGTCAGAGATCGCCGGCATCTTCCCCACGACTGCCATGCAAACGAGTCTCTACACCTATGGCGGACTCGTCGGGCAAGGTTCGTATATCACGCTCACCTTCACCGGCATGATCGACGGCCATACCTACACCTTTGATATCCTTGGTGCCGTCGCCACTGCGCAGAACATCACGTCGTTCACACAATATTCCATCGCAGGGCTGACGACTCAGGTCAGCCAGATCGACGTGATCAACAACGACGACACGCTGGTGACACTCGAAGGCATCCAGTCGGTCAACGGGACGGTCGTCCTGACCGTCACCGGCCTGAATGGCAGTCTTGGGTATATCAATGGCATGCAGATCACCGATACCACCCTCGTCCCAGAACCGACTACGATGCTGCTGCTGGGTACTTCGTTCGCGGCTCTGGCAAGGCGCCGCCGACGCGTCGCCGCCTAACACCGGTATACTAGCTTTTTCAGTAACACGATTTGTCCTGTACGCGACCATAGGAGTCTCTTAAACAATGCGGTCTTTCCTCATCCTTATCGTTCTTCTGAGTGTTGCGATGGTTGCCCCCGCGGCACCGTCGACCAATCCACTGTTCTCTGACCACATGGTGCTTCAGAAAGGCACGTCTGTGCCCGTCTGGGGCAAAGCCGATCGTGGCGAGGCAATCCGCGTCAGCCTCATGGACGGCTCGACCGTCGTTTCTGAAGCCAGCACCGAGGCCGACGACAAGGGCGCCTGGCGAGTTAATCTCGACACCTCCAAGGCACCACAGACACCGCTGGAGTTGATCATCGCCGGGACCACGACGCTGAAAGCGTCCGACGTCCTTGTCGGGCAGGTCTGGTTGTGTTCCGGCCAATCGAACATGGCATGGTCCGTGCAGGGGGCGAAGGATGCCGAACGCGAAGCACGCCAGGCAAATTACCCGCAGATCCGACACTTTGAAGTGCCGCATACCTCGCAATTGCTCCCCAGCGAAGAACTGAAGGGGCAATGGGTTGTCACTTCATCGCAATCGGTCGGGACCTTCAGCGCGGTCGCGTACTATTTCGGACGCGCATTGCACTTGGAACTCAAAGCCCCGATCGGTTTGATCAACAGCTCGGTCGGCGGAACCGCCGCCGAATCATGGGCAACCGATGAGTCGTTAAAGGGCTTCGATGAATTCAATATTCAGCGCGCCCAGGCTCGTGATGCCCTTTTGGGAATGGACAATGCGGTTGCGAAGTACCGCGTCGATCTGAAGGAGTGGGAAGCCAAACTCCCGCTTCACGCCGATCCGAAACTCGCCGAATCTTATTCGTCGATCGATTTGGACACCAAGGACTGGGATACCGTCACCCTGCCTCGACAGATTGAGGCGACAGACCCCGATTTTGACGGCAGCATCTGGTACCGAACCGAACTGACCCTCGACGCCGTTGACGCCGCCGCTTCGATTTCGTTCGGACGCGTCGATGATCATGATGTCACCTATATCAACGGAAAGCGTGTTGGCGGCATCGGCAATGACAACGACGGTGCCTGGGCCACGCCGCGTAGATACGACATTCCTGCCGGGGTACTGAAGCCGGGTCGCAACATGATTGCGGTTCGCGTCTTCGATACCTGGCTTGCAGGCGGGTTCATGGGCGCCCCAGCCGATATGTGGCTGCAAGTGGGAACCAAACGTCACTCGCTGGCCGGAGAATGGAAAAGCAAGATTGAGCACCGACTGGATCCCGATCAGAAGGCGATCGCTGCCCAACGACCGGGCAATCCGCAAAACGCCGTCAACGTGCCATCCATGCTCTACAACGGCATGATTCACCCACTGAAGCCCTATGCCATCGCCGGAGCGATCTGGTACCAAGGTGAAGCCAACGTCAACCGCGACAAGCAGTACCGCAGTCTGCTTCCCGCGATGATTCAGGGCTGGCGCACCGCGTGGGATCAAAAGTGCGAACCGGTCATCGCCGGAGAGGCCGGTCGCGATTTCCCGTTCTACATCGTGCAACTTGCCAATTTCATGGAGTATCGCCGCGACCCGAACTTCAACACGCAGTGGGCACCCATTCGCGACGTTCAGGCCCACGTCGCATCGACCCTGGCCAATTGCGGGCTGGCGGTGACGATCGACATCGGCGACGAACGCGACATTCACCCCGGTAACAAACAGGATGTCGGCAAGCGACTCGCCGCAGTCGCCCTGGCCAAGGCGTACGGGAAAAAGGTCCCGTTTGCAGGCCCGACGTTCAGCAAGCTGGACATTCAAGGCAATCGCGCCATCGTCACGTTTGATCATGTTGAACAAGGACTCGCCGCGCGGCCGCTGGCCGTTCCGGAGGCGGGCGATCGACCCAACGTCTATCGAGAACTGGTCACGCACCCGTCTCCCGTCAAAGGTTTTGCGATTCGCGGCGAGGACGGCAAGTGGTTCTGGGCCAAAGCACAGATCAATGACCAACGCACGATCGAAGTCTGGAGCGACGACGTCGCCAAGCCTGTCGCCGTTCGATACGGATGGGCCGACAACCCCGTGGTGAATCTCTATAACTCCGCAGACTTCCCGGCTGTCCCGTTCCAGACGCAGCCATAGAGGATCAGGCATGGACTTACGACGCGTGTTCGAAGCCGGAAAGTTCCTTGTCGCACTTTCGGCACTTTCGATTTCAGCAACCGCAACCGCGCAGGAAGGCATGAGAAAAGTCCAGGTCGAATCCTCGTGGCCGACCGTATTTGAAGCCAATCGCGGGGAGTCGCTCGAACTGGTCACCCAGGCCGGATCGACACGGGTGAAACTGCTGGAAATCGAGCACGCCTACGAGCCCGATCACGTCACGGGCAAGTCGGCCGAGAACCGGACTTTTCTCTCCGCCCGGCTGAAACTGGAAGTCGACGGCAAGCCGGCCGAACTGTGGTTGCGCGGCTACCAGATGCCAACCACCGTCGGGCATGTGCGATTATCCGTCGAAAACACCGCCGAATGGGCAAACAGCGGCGGCTTGGGCAACCGCCGGCGGATGGAGCATGACGTCCGCCTCAGCGCCGTCCCCGCCGGTCAAACATGGGGACCGGCAGACCTGCGGTTCCCCATCAAGGACTACCGCTGGCGCAGTTCAACCTATCGCAACAGTTGGTCAGCGCTCGTGCCGTTCAACGTCCTTTACTACCATCGCGGCGAGGATTTTGGGGCAATCCCGAACAAGCTCGAATTGGTGGCCGTCCTGCCCGGCACCATCGCCGCCACGCCCCTTCCCAACGGTGATGGCCGCAGCAACTCCATCTCGCTGGACGTGGGTGACGGCACGCAAATTCGGTACGCCCACATGGATACCGAGTCTGTCGATCCGAAGAACCCCGTCGGCACCCAGGTCGAATCCGGCACAGTGCTCGCCAAAACCGGAATGACCTGGAACGGCGGAAAGAATCAGCACAATGACCCCCATTTGCACATCGAACTCGCCCAAAACGGGCAGACAATCAACATGTACGCTTCGATCGTCGAAGCCTATTTCCGCGACTACGACGACACACTGATCGCAATCGCCGGCGGATTTGGATTCGCAACGCCCGGACAGACCTACGACCTCGACGCCACGCGCTCGGTGGCCCGGCCCGGGCGGTCAATCCGATCGTATCAGTGGACGCTCCACGATGGCACGGTCGTCAAAGGCCCGCACGCCAAAGTGAAGTTCGACAAGCCCGGCTACTACGCACAGGAACTGACCGTCATCGCCGACAATGGCGACGAGGATCGCGACTCGATTCACATCTGCGTCATCGATCCTGCCAATGGAGGCGGTTACGGTTCGGGCTGGGTCTATTACACGCCCACTCGAAACATCACGCCCGGCACGCCGGTGACATTCCGCTCCAGGCTCGCTTCGTCCGATCAGACCATCGACTTTGGCGACGGTAGCAAACCGAAAAAGATCGAGGGCGATCTTGACTACGCTTTCGAAAAACCGGGCATCTATACCGTCTCGATCCGCGGCGCATCGGCAAACGGTTCGCCCATCCTTCACAAGATCCGTATCCGCATCGATCCCGCGCCCAGCGCTCGCAAGCAATAAACGACACCCCCCGCGCACCGTTTAACCGCAAGCCTGCTCGCGCCCGTGAATCCGAACAATGCCTATAACATCAAGCCGGTCGGAGTGGATCACCTGAGGGGATGTACTGGACATCGATCCCCAGTTCCTTGCTCAACCACCTGGCGATCCAAGCCATCCCCGCCTCTTCCGAATTGCGATGCCCCGCAAACACAGCGCCGAGCTCATGCCCTAAAGAAGCGGCGTCGCGCACATATTCGCTGACCATCCACTCCGATGTCTCACCAATCACCATGACATCCACATCCGCAAGACGCATCGCAACAAACTGCGGCGACATCCCCGGCGATCCCACGCACAACGCCACCTGCCGACAGATTTGGTCCGGATTCCCGACGTAGCGAACCGCATGCCCGCCGGTACGCTCCCGAAACACACGCGCCAGATCCGCAAGCCGGGTCGGGGGAATCTGCACCACCGCGATCTCCTCGCGACGCTCCGCTGCTGGCCAGCCCAGGCACTCGAGTACGCCCTGGTGGATCAGGTCCGGCCGAATGCGGTGCGTCAGGTCATGGAACCGATAGATCATCATCCCGGTGTCGGCGATCAGTTTCTGCTTGGCAATGACGACCGGATCGCTGGCGAAGCCCAGTTCATCCAGCGAATCCAGATGGTTATAGAACGTCGGCTCGTGGGTGATGAAAAAGTTGACCCCCCGCTCCGCCGCCTGCCTGAGGGCTCCGACGGAGGCGATGAACGATGTCGATACGCCTTTCACCTCCTGCTCCCCATCGCCGTCAATCAGTTTATCGACGGTCATTTCGGGCGCGGGAAGGCCGCAAAGCGTTTGAATACGATTGATTAGCTGATTTCCGGTCATTTCTGGCTTCTTTCAGTAGGAGAGCGAGTCTCGATGGATTATTTGACCCAATATTAACTCAAATATCTGAAAACGCCAGAACTGCGATTCATCTATGGACATACTGCAGATTTCTGCGGTCCTTGGAAATTTTTCACTTGACTCATATGATTCATCAAGTATCTTATGACTCATATGGTGTTGTTCGTGCGGACGAACAACAGGCAGAAAGAACTGTTTCGAGACCCATCTACTGAGGAGAGTTCATGTCACGTTCAACTATTCTAAAAGCGGCCATTGCGTCGCTGTCATTCGTAGCCGCAGCGTCTGCGGCACCGATCATCGTCGATATCGGTGCGACTAGTTCGCCCGGCAATCGGGCGGTGGTGCCTGTGGCGGACGGCTCGCAGGACGTTGCTTGGAATCAAATCGCCAACGGGAGCACCAGCACGCCGTCGAGAAACACGATTGCCAATCTCGTCGATACAAGCAACGCGCCCACCGGAATTGCGTTGAACGTCCTCAACGTCACCAGCGGTCCAACAGTCGGCTCCACCACTTCGTCGACGACGGATTTCACGGCCACACCGGGCGCTCCCCTGTTCTCCACCGCCATGATGCAAAGTTTTATCGCGGTGTTTAACCACGCCGGAAACATTGATTACGCCCTGACTGGCCTCGATCCCGCTGCCACTTACGATTTCGATTTTCTCTGTAATCGTAACGGCACCGCTGGCACCACAGTTATCACCCTCGCAGGGCTGACCTCCACGGTCGGCAGCATTGCGACCTCCAACAACACCTCGTTGCTCAGCTTCGCCGGAGTCGCGCCAGACGTCACCGGCCAGATCGTGGTTTACGTCTCCAGTCCCACGGCGTCTTCCCTTTACGCCCCCCTCAACGTTTTTCAGTTCGAACAAGCCGTCCCCGAACCGACCTCCCTCGCGGCCATCGGACTCGTGGGCGCGACGTTGCTGCGTCGCCGTCGTAGCTGCTGAAGTATCTGTCCTCCGACCGGGCGTGGCTTGAGGTCGATATGACCTCAAGCCATGCTCCGGATTCTCTCACCGTTGATTCGCACCACGGGCCTTGGCCCACGGAGTTATCGTGCGCTTTTCCTGTTCATTCGCGGCGATTGTGATCGGCACCACACTGTCTTCTGGTGCCTTCGCCCAGACCTCGACCGATGCGGTCTTTTCATCCGGCCTCGGCTCGATGACCTACCGCGTCTACTTGCCGGCAGGCTACGACCCTGCTGCCGCGACAAAGACGCCGGTCGTGATGTACCTGCACAGTGCCGCCGAGCGCGGCAACAACATCGACGAAATCTTCCTCAACCCACACGGCTCCAGCGGCGCGTGGGTCAACCCCTGGATCAATCACCTGGTCAACGAAACCCAGACCGGCGATCACAAGGCGATCCTGGTCATCCCACAATCCGGCCTCGGCCAGGTGTGGAACAGCATGACCGCCGGCGACAAGTGGGGCGTGGGCAACTATACCGACGCCCAGCAAAAGCCGATCGGATCGCGTCTGCAACTGGCGATGGACGTACTCGACAAGGTCGTCGGTGAAACCAACTCCGATACCAACCGCCTGTACATAACAGGTGCGTCGATGGGCGCGTACGGAACGTGGGATGTGCTCTCGCGCTATCCGCAGAAGTTCGCCGCCGGTATGCCGGTCTCGGGCGCGGGAAACATTGATGCCGCCGCTGGCCGAAGCACTGCAGTGCCTGTATGGGCCTACCACGGCGGGCAGGACAGCCTGATCCCCGCCGCCAACACCGACCAGCTCTATTTCACGATGAAACAGAACGGCGGCAACCCGCTGTACTCGCGACTGGCCAATCAGGGCCACGCCGGGTTTGATCTGTTCTATCAGCCGAACAACTTCACGACCACGAGCCAGGCCACCTCGGGCGGGACCGGCCCGGACGTGTATGACTGGCTCTTCTCGCAGAATCTTGCGACTCGACCCGAAGCCGTCCCGCCGACGGCATCGAAGAAGCTGGTCGTCGACATCAATGGTGGCGTTAGCTCGAGCACCTCTGCCGAGTACCTGGCCAACGGCACGGAACTGATCGCCTACAACCGTATCCGAGCCGCGGGGACCGTAGCAGGTCTGAAGTGGAAAGACGGTGCCACCAGCAGCATCTCCATGACGCACGTCAGCGGTGCCGCCGCCGCCATCAACACCAACGACACTTCGCTCATGACCGCCGAACTGTCGGCGATGTTCCCGGATCTGGCGGCCAGAGGCTTCATCGGAACATACGGCGCGTCCGCGTCGATAGTCTGGACAATCGACGGCCTGGATGACAACACCGCCTACAGCTTCGACATTCTCAGCGCACGTACCGGCACGGGAAACCGAAACTCTCTGTTCATCCTGCAAGGTACCAATACCGTGCAAGGCGAGATCAACGCAGCCGGCAATACGCAATTGCTCAGCCTCGACAACGTGATCCCGCTCGACGGCTCGATCCAGCTCACGCTCCGCGCGGGCACCGGGAATACGGGATACACCTACTTTAGCGGCTTCCAGATGTCCGCCAGCCCGATTCCCGAACCGGCGTGCATTGTCGTGCCGTGCCTGGCGGCGTTGGCGCTTCGGCGACGTCGCGAAAATCGATAGAACTGACTTTGTTTTCCAACACTGAGAGTCACCCATGAACCACTCGCGTTCCCTGATGTTTAGCCTCGCGATTGTTGGAGCGATCTGCTCCACCGCAGTCGCGGAAGAGCCCAAACACCTGCTGTTTTTCGGCAACAGTTTCACGCTCTCCTATGATGTTCCCGGACGAATCTGGCAGATCGCCCAGGCGGACGGACACGTCGCGCCGCGATCGGTATCCGACCTCACCGGCGGGACCGACCTCGACTACCACATCGGACAAATCGCCACCAACCCCGCCAACAACGTCGCCCACCCTGCCGTCGCTGCTGGCGACACATGGGATTTTGTCATCATCCAGGGCTACAGCACCGAACCGACCCACATTGGCGATCCGATCGACTTCCGCAATGACGCCGTCACCTTGACCAGCATGGTACGAAACCATATTTCCGGCAAAGGCACCGGCACGCAGGCGGTGATGTACGAGACCTGGGCACGCGGGCCGACGCATTCGTTCTATCCCGGCACCTTCGCCAATCCGTCTGTCATGCAGCAGGAACTTCGCGATTCCTACACCGCCGCGACCGGCGATATCAACACCGCGTTCGGACCCGGCACCGCCCGTTACGCCCCGGTCGGCGACGCCTATGAGGTCGCCGGTTTCAACCTCAATCTCTACGGCACGGACATCTACCACCCGTCCGAATACGGCGCGACCCTCAACGCACTGATCCTTTACCGCACCATCTACGGCGAACTCACCAGCGACATCCCGTACAACGATTCGGTCTCGTGGTTCGGCATGACCAGCACGCAGTGGACAGAACTCACCACGCTCGCCGACAGCATGCCGATTGTTATTCCCGAACCGACCGCGCTGGCGACTTTCGCCGCCGGCGGCGTCCTGCTTCTGCGGCGTCGGCTCGCGACCCGAGTCTGATCCCGCTTCACCCGATCCATCCACCGGAGATCGCCTCCCATGAACCACCGCCACACGATTCTTAGCATTCTCGCGACCCTGGGCTTCATCACCGCGATCGCACCGGCGGCGCCGATCTCGATCAGCATCGCCGGTAACGGCGCCGCGGGTGGGCTCACGGGCCAGACTATCGACGGCTCGCGAACGATCTACTACAATCGTATTGGTGACAACAGCAGCGTCGGTAACCTGACCGATACCGCCGGTGCATCGACCGGCATTGCAGTTACTTGGGTCGCAGGCAAGACCGGTGCGAACAACACCGTCGCCTCCACCCACCCGATCACCGGCGTGCCCGCAGCCATGTTCACCAGCGATTCCGCCCGCACATTCCTGGCCGTCACGACCCCGCGCACCAGTTTTATGCGGTGGCGTCTGGATGGACTGGATCTCGATAGTGCCTACGACTTTGCGATTTTCTGCTGCCGCGAAGGCACCGGCGCAACCTCGTCCAACTTCACCATCCTCGGCCAGAACACCCTCACCGGTTCGATCAACGCCCGGGGCAACACCGATCAACTGCTCTACCTCAACGACGCCCGGCCCGACACATACGGCTCGCTGGAGATCGTGTTCGGCTTCGCAACCGGCAGCACGGCAACGTTCGCCTATTTCAACGCGTTTCAGGTGACCGAGCGGCCGCTGGGCTCCGTCCCCGAACCGACCGCCGCCCTGCTGTTCGTCGGTCCCCTTGCCGTCCTGACACGCCGCCGTCGCTGATCGAAGTACGGGCTGCAACAACGCACATTTTTTCACTTGTTGCATTTGTTGCACCCGTTTTGACCCATGCAAAAAACGTAACTGCTGGCCGCAACAGCACTTGTCGATCTTGACACCCCTCAGGTGTTGCGCGCCCGCGTGCAACTGTTGCATTCCCTACCTTTCCGGCCGGAAATTGAGCCTTCCACTTCACGGGTCAACGAGCGACGGCATCGCTTGGGAACACAACGACTCCTCCCCAAACGCAGCGCGATTCACAAGGCAACTATATCCCCGAAAACCCCAAAAGTCGGCGGTAAAATCAGGCAAACTCGCTTATTTCCCGCCGAGGCAATGAAAAGCATGGGACGCAGATCGCACGGAACAATTCAGATAGATGCAGAGGCGTCGTGGCATGGGCTACCCAGCCCATGTTCCCTCAGCGGAAAAA
>JBGSMH010000200.1:0-3274 GCA_041740275.1 Phycisphaerae bacterium | reverse complement strand
GGCCCGCAAGATGCTGGACCGCATCGATCAGGCATATCAGTCGCCCGTGCTGCTGAGGGTGGAGGCGACGGTCAAGGGCGAGTTCGATATCGCCGGCCGCAAGCGTTCATATGAGATGTCGGTCGTCGGCGTTGCCGACGGTAAGGGTCATTTTGATCATCAGGTCGCGGGTATCGGACGTCTGGTCCAGACCAAGGACCGGGTGATCGTCTATGATGCGGCTCGCAACGCATTTGGCGCACTCAAGCAACCGCCCGCAGTCCGGGCAGCGTCGGCAGTGCAGGAGGCGATTTCGTCGGTCTTCATCGACGAAAACCCCTCGCTTCTGATGGCCATCACCACCGAGCCCTCCAAGTTGCTGATCGACGGTGCCAAAAAGGTCGATCTCGACGGTCAATCGCTCTTGATCGTATCGGACGAGGTCGAGCGGCGTATTTCGATTGATGAGGCGGGGATGATCCAATCCATGCAGATCGACTATACCCCGCTCATGAAATCGCGCAAGGCCGAGAACATCAAGACGGCGATGGTAACGGTCGATTACACCAAGTCTGAACGTGTTGAATCTGCCAGCGATGCGTACGATTTTACGCCGCCCCTGAGTGCGACGGAATTTCCCATTCAAAGCAATCTGATCCAGACCGATGGCGAACCGCGAACCATATCGGGCGATGAACTGAAAAAGCTGATTCGCAAGACTCCGGCCCCGGCACCGGCTCCAAAGCCGCCAGAGTCCAATTAAAACCCGTCTTGGATTGCTCGAATCGCCATCTCAGGAGAATTCACTCGCCGTTCACATTCCCTGCCAAAGCCTGTCGTCGATCCATCCGATAGCCCTTATGTAGACGTCACGCACTGACGAAATCAGTGGGTGATGCCGGGCTGTTCGCACTGGTCAACTGTCGGGATGCATACATGAACGAAGCGCTCCTGGAACGAATCAAGTCATGCGCCACCTTGCCCTCGCTGCCTACGATCGCAGTGCAGGTGCTGGAACTGGCACAAAAGGAAGAAGTCGATATTGCCGAGATCGCTCGGATTATCAGCAAAGACCCCGCGCTGTCCGGAAAGATCCTAAAGACGGTGAACTCCAGTTTCTATGGCCGCGCACAGGCGGTGAGCACGATCAGCCAGTCGCTGGTGATCATGGGTTTGCAGTCGGTCAAAACGCTGGTGCTGGGCTTTTCGCTGGTCAGCAATCTGGCCAAAAGCAAGAGCAAGGGTTTCAATCATCTGGACTATTGGCGACACAGCATCTTCGGTGCGACGGCGGCGCGGTCGATTGCCAGCAAACTGGGGATCGTGCAGCAGGAAGAAGCGTTTCTCATCGGGTTGCTGTCGGACATCGGCATGATGGCGTTCGACCAGGTTCTGGGCGAGGAATATGGCGAAGTGGTCGGCGGGATCAGTTCGCACTGCGAAGTGGTCAAGGCCGAACTTGAGCGGTTTCAACTGACTCACCCCGAGGTCAGCGGGATCATGGCCGAGCAGTGGAAACTGCCGCCCCTGCTGGCAACACCGATCGCCAATCATCACAATTCGGCGGCAGTAGACGATCCACAACTGAAAAAGCTGACGGAAGTGGTTGAGCTGGCGGCACGTTGTGCGGACGCTTTCGTCGATAAAGAGCCCGCCGCCGCCATCGCGGACGTTCGCCGGATCGCGCGGGAATCGCACGGCCTTGAAGCCGGCATGGTCGATGTCCTGCTTGCGGAGATCGGCCGGAAAACGAAGGAAATTGCCCCGCTGTTTGAAATCAGCCTCGGAGGTATGCCTTCGTACGATTCGATCCTCAAACGCGCCAACGAAGCGCTGGTGCAGATGACGATTCAAACGCAGGTGCAGGCCAAGAATCTGCAACAGCAGAATGAACAACTCAAACAACAGGCGCTGACTGATCGCCTGACAGGCCTGGCCAATCGAGCGGCGTTCGAACAACAGTCCACCCGGATCTGGGACGAGTCACAGGCCAATGGCACGCCGATGAGTGTGCTGCTGATTGATCTGGACAAGTTCAAGAGCGTCAATGATCGTTACGGGCACCCGATGGGCGATGAGACACTGCGAGTGGTCGGCAGTACGATCAAGCAGGCCGCCCGAACACAGGATGTCGCCGCACGCTATGGTGGTGAGGAGATGGTTCTGCTGCTGCCTGACACCCCACGATCGATCGCCGCTGTCATTGCCGAGACCCTGCGTAAGGCAATCGAATCCAAAACGATCGAGTTGGATCGGGTCAAACTGCAGATTACCGCCAGCATCGGCGTTGCCAGTTGGGAACCGGGTACGCCGCTCAAATCACTATCGCACCTGATCAAAGCATCTGACCTGGCACTTTACAATGCCAAGCACACCGGGCGCAATCGCGTCAGGGTTTTTAATCCCAATCCCACGCCGCAGCAGAAGGCGGCGTGAATCGATCAACTAGCGGATTTTGGAAACCTGCTCATCGTCGAGGATCAGTTCGAGCAGGGATCGAATCGACCGATGGGCTTCAACGGGATGACGCAGTTTGCGGGCGAGGTCAATCGAATAGGTATTGCGTCGGCCAACCCTGTGACGTTCGATCACACCGCCGTTTTCCAGATCAGCGACGATCTTCTGCACGGCACGTTCGGTGATGCCCACTTTCAGTGCGACATCGCGGAGACGCATCTCCGGGTCGATTGCCAGGCAGATCAACACATGGCTGTGATTGCTCAGGAACGTCCAGCCATGCTTGATATCCGCCGCCGTTGGTTTTTTCGTCGGCATAAAGCCACCTCATGCGATTTACGAGCCCAGACATACGATTACGGATTCCGTAACCGCCGGTCGTACTATCGCATGAGGTGACGTTTTCGCCAAACTGAACGGATGTCAGTGAGAATGACAATGACTACGGGTTACTGATTGTATCATCGCTCCGCGGCGTGGCACGCGTACCTTCGCCGGTGGTGCGATCGCGCTCGTAAACATCCCGCATTGCGCGCTGGGCACGTTCCCAGTCCAGACGGCTGGTGCTTTGGTTGTTCCACGATTGCTCAAGTTCCTCCTGAGAATGTTCCCACCGCGCACCGGGTTCAGCATTGTATTTCTCGATTGCGGCGCGATACGCAGGTGAATAATCGCGTTCGTAATCCAGTTCAGGATCGTAGTATTCACTATTGCGATACGCGTCACGCCAGTAGGCTTCTTCGGCAGTGGGGTCGATCGCTTCGGCAACGGCTTTACCGGCGTATCCGCCAGCCACCGCGCCGACGACCGCACCGACCGCGCCACCGACAACCGTGCC
>JBGSMH010000199.1:0-6077 GCA_041740275.1 Phycisphaerae bacterium | reverse complement strand
AACGCCGCCCGGATCGCGGCGGGGATGGGCGCCAATGTCGTGCTGCTGGATGTCAACCTCGAACGCCTTCGTCATCTCGATGAGATTATGCCGCCCAATGTCACCACGCTTTTTTCAGATCGATACGCGATCGCCGAAAATCTTCAACATGCCGATCTGGTCGTCGGTGCGGTACTGATCCCCGGTGCCAAAGCGCCGCGACTGGTGACGCGCGAGCATCTGAAGATCATGAAAAACGGCGCGGTGATCGTCGATGTCGCGATCGACCAGGGCGGGTGCGTTGAGACATCAAAACCGACAACGCACAAGCAGCCGACCTATACTGTGGACGGTGTCGTGCATTACTGTGTGACGAACATGCCCGGCGCGGTCGGGCGTAGCAGTACGCACGCACTCTGTAACGCTACGCTTCCGTACGCCGTCAAGATCGCCAGTGATGGCTATCGCAACACGGCGGCGAAGGACGCGGGCTTTGCAGAAGGCATTAACATGGTGGACGGCAAAGTGACCTACGCGCCGGTCGCCAACGCGTTTGGGCTGGCGTGTGAGCCGCTGACGTAAGTGAAAGGATCGTGATGGCCAGGCTTGAGCAGTTGCATAAGTTGTTGGAAAAGACCCCGGCGGACCCGTTTATTTCCTATGGGATCGCGTTGGAACTGAAAAAAGCCGGTCAGTTGCAGGAGGCGGTGGAATGGTTGGACCGCACCATTACGCTCGATCAGGAATACTGTTACGCGTATTACCAGAAGGGTCAGGTGCTGGAGCAACTGGGCGATACGTCCGGTGCCCGGCTGGCGTATCAGGAGGGGATCAAGGCCGCCAAGTCTGCCGCCGACCCCCACGCCGAAAGTGAGTTGCGTGGGGCGATGGACCTGTTGTAAGAGCGAGCGGCGTTGACATGGTCCGATCCGTCCTGAACTATCTTCACAAACCGAACTGGGATCGCCAGCACCGCTGGCGCACGCTGCTGTGGAACGGGATGGCAGGGCTTGGATTGACCGGCGTTCATGCGCTGCCGGTGAGTCGGCATTGGGTCGAAGTCCATCGCAGGCAGATGCCGTACGTCGGGCTTGATCCGGCGTTCAAAAACTTTCGCCTCGTGCAGATTTCTGACCTTCACTACAGCCCGATGGTGTGGGCGACCTATCTGCGACAATTCGTCAAATGGGTGAACGAACTGAAGCCGGATCTGGTCGTCGTCACCGGCGATTTGGTCACCGGCGGGTATCGATGGTCGCGCAACATCGCCGGCATTCTCGAACACCTCCGAGCGACCCACGGCACGATCTGCACGTTCGGCAATCACGATTATTCAATCTACGGCAAACGCGTAGCCTACGAAGGCTTGCGGCGGGCGGATTTCCTGGAGAAAAGCCTGCAGGAGCGCGGGTTGATCGTGCTTCGCAATCAGGTGATGCGCATCGACCACGCCGGATCAAAAACACCGTTGACGATTGTCGGGCTGGACGATGAATGGTCGGGGAACATCGATCCGAAAAAGGCTTGGCAATCGGTAAAGGACGATGAACCGGTCCTGTGCCTGAACCACAACCCTGCCAATGCCGACGAATTGCTACGATACCGCTGGCAATGGATGCTGTCCGGCCACACGCATGGCAGGCAGTTGGGCACCAGTCGGGTCGGAAGGCGGTTCTACGGACACCTCACCCGCCGATATACCCACGGGTATTACGCGGTCTCGGGACGGCACTTGTACGTCAATCGCGGGCTTTCCTATGGCCAGCGGGTCAAACGATGGTGTCGCCCGGAGATCACGGTTTTTCGACTTCAGCCCCAAATAGCCGAATAATCGGAATTTACTTGACCTCATCCGATCCGGCGTTGTAAGTTCCATCAATCAGTTGATATCCACCCTGGTTTTCTTCCGAGGAGAGACAATGCGGTTCAGCAAGCGGGCGATGGTCCTTTCAATGGTTGTTGGTGTGTCGTCCGCTTGCGCGGAGATGCCCTATCAGTTGTCTTATTCCACCTATTTAGGTGGGTCCGATTGGGAACATGCCCGCGATATCTTCACTGATGCTGCCGGCTACACCTACGTCGTCGGCGGGACCGGGTCGTCGAACTTTGCGGGCACGTCCAGCTTTCCAGCACCCAATGTTTACAACGCCGGTCAGCCCAACAGCGCCGCCGACGCCTCGTTTGGTGGGTGTGACGTATTCATCACCAAGATGTCCCCCACCGGAGCGGTGATGTGGACCAAATACATGGGCGGGAAGAACTACGATCGTGCCTATGCACTGGAGGTAGATTCGACGGGCAACATCTTCATCGCCGGACGCGCAGGGCGTGAGTTCCCGATGGTCAACGCGCTTCAATCCACCTTCAAAGGCAACAGCAATCCGAGCAACTACGGCGACAACAACGGGTTTGTCGCCAAGCTCAATTCATCCGGCGATGTGCTCTGGTCCACCTATCTGGGCACCGGCGAACTGGTCCGCGATCTGGCCTTGGATGCGAACGGCGACGTCTACGTTCCGCTCGTACTCAATGGCAACAAATCTAGCCGCACCTTTACGGAAGCCGCCGGGCTGGGCGCATTTGTCGGCAAGATCACCAACTCAGCGCCGACTACCAATACAAGCGATGTCGGCGTTGCGAAAATCAAGGGCGATGGGTCGGGCATTGAATGGGCACGCTGGATCGGCGGGACCGGGGATGAGCAGACCAATCCTTCAATTCGCGTCAACGCCGCTGGCGAAGCACACCTTCTTTTCAGTACAACAAGCACCAATAGTTCTCTTGCCAGCGTAGGCGCTGGCGTCCAGACCAACAATGGCGGGACGCGAGACATGTATCTGGCAAAGTTCAACGCGACCGGAACCGGTCTGGTCTATGGGACTTTTATGGGCGGAACGGATGATGAAGCCCATGAAACCCACAGTTTGGCGCTGGACTCTGCGGGCAATGCGGTCATTGCGGTTCACACAAATTCTCTAAACTTTCCGGTCACCCCGGGAACGGCGGACGGTGATTTCGGAACGTTGGACAAGTCAGAGATCGCCGTCGTCAAATTCAATGCCAACGGCGTTCGTGCGCTCAGCGCCGTAGTCGGTGGCAATGACGGTAATGAAGGCCCGGACGGCATCTATGTCGATGCCCAAGGCCGGGTCTATATCTCGTTTGAGACCAGCAGCACCAACTTCCCCACGACGCCCGGTGCGTTCCAGTCAGTCAAGGCCGGTTCAAACGACGGCGGATTTATTGTACTCTCGGCGGACCTGACGACGATCGAATACGCCACCCTGTTCGGCGGGTCACTCTACGACAACGCCCGTACGATGTATCTTGGCGCCGACGGCGCGGTCTATCTGACCGGCGGGACGTTGAGCACCAATCTGCCGACGCTCAATGCCGATGACCCCTCCTTCAATGGCGGCAGCCATCAGTACGCCCCGGGCAGTGGCGATGCGTGGGTGGCCAAGTTCACGCTGGTCCCCGAACCGGCGTCACTGAGCCTCCTTCTATCGGCCGGTCTGCTGGCACTTCGTCGCAGACGCTGATCAGCTACATCCGACCATAGACTGTCGGGTCGGGCACGCCCGCCTCAATAAACCCGCGCTGGCGAAGCAGGCACGAGTCGCAGTGGCCGCACGCCAGGCCCGTGGGTGTGGGGTCGTAGCACGAGTGGGTCATCGCATAGTCGACGCCCAGCCCAACGCCAAAGCGGATGATCTGGGCTTTTGTCAGGTGTACCAGCGGCGCGTGGATATTGAATCCCGTGCGTTTGGTGCCCAGCCGCGCGGTTTGTTGAAATGCCGCAATGAACTCCGGACGACAATCGGGGTAGCCGCTGTAATCCAACGCGTTGACGCCGATGAAGACATCGTCGCAATCGATCACTTCTGCCCAGGCCAATGCGAAGCTTAGGAAGATGGTGTTCCGGGCCGGGACATAGGTGATGGGGATCGACGCGGCGTCGGTTGGACCTGTTCCGATCGCGTCTTTGGGGACATCGATGTCTGCGGTCAAAGCGCTACCGCCGAACTGACGAAGATCGATTCGGATCACGCGATGCTCTTTGGCGTCAAAACGCTTCGACAATTTTTCGGCGGCGACAAGCTCATTACGATGCCGCTGACCATAGTCAAACGCCATTGTGAAAATGGGATGAAAGCCTTCGTGTCGGGCGATCGCCAGGCAGGTGGCCGAGTCGAGTCCGCCGGAAAGTAAAACGATCGCGGGTGCAGGCATATTCATACTATATACATCTGCGCAATGAGGTCGAAAGTAAGGCGATTTCGCTTGTCGTATTCAATCGCGATCGGTAATCTGCTCTGGCGTTCCAGATAGACCGAATTGATCGCGAGCGTTTGTTCGCGAGGGTTCAAACGAGACAATGGCGATCCCGGTCAGAGTGCACGCCTGGACGCGGCAGATCCATATGTTGAAACACGGCTGGCTCGTTTTAGTTGCGGTGTTGGTCTTGTTATGCGCGTCGACGTCGCAGGCCGAGCCAGTGCATGATCACATGAACGCCGCCGCACCGCCCGCCGGTGTCGCGGAAGCTTCGTCAGACTTTTTCACCAACTTCGGCGCGTATCTGGCGCGGACGCACTGCATGGTGCGCGCGGACGGAACGCCCGATTGGCCTTGGATTTATGCCGCGATCGTCCTCAACGCGGGCGTGTTGACCGGGTATCTGCTGATTTTTCGCTTCTGGTACACAAGCTACTTCGCCGAGGCCAAAATCGACCGCAACCCAGCGTTGATGATGCTGGCGGCGATCTTTCTGTTGTGCGCGACAACGGGGTATCTGTTTTCGATCGTGCTCTTCTGGTGGCCAGCCTATCGGCTGCAGGTCGTGTTTCTGGGATTGCTGACGATCGTCACCTGGGCGTTCTCCTTCCGGTCGGCGGGGATGCGGGCGAGCTTTTCGGCTTTTCGATTGCAGCGGGAACTGGAACTGTCGCTCCGCAATCGTGCGGTCGAACTCGAGCAGCAAGTCGCCGAGCGGACTGCGGCACTGGAACAGGCGAACCAGCAGGCGAACGCTGCCAACGAGAGCAAAAGTCGATTCGTGGCGCACATGAGCCACGAGATCCGCACACCCCTGACCGCGTTGATCGGGTATGCCGCATTATTGGAAGAACAGCGGGATCAACTCGCGCCTGAGCAGCATTCGGAATATGTGCAGACGGTTCGACAATCGGGTCAGCATTTGCTGGGCGTGATCAATGATATTCTGGACCTGTCCAAGATTGAGGCCGGGAAATTGGACATTTCTCGAGCGCCGACCGACGTGCGAGGGGTGGTCGAGCAGTGCATCCGACTCTTTATGCCGCGTGCCGAAGAAAAAGGCCTGGTGCTCGAAGGTTCGGTCGATTCGTCAGTGCCGCAGGCCTTGTTGATTGATGCGATGCGCATGCAACAGATCTTGTCGAACCTGATCAGCAACGCCGTGAAGTTTGGTGACGCGGGCAAGGTCGAAGCGAAAGTGACCTATGAGGCCGGGCAATTGGTGCTCAGCGTGCAAGACACTGGACCGGGCATCGCGCCGGACAAACTCAAGGTGTTGTTTCAGCCTTTCACGCAGGTCGATGATTCGATGTCGCGTCGGCATGGCGGGACGGGCTTGGGGCTGGCGATCAGTCGCAAACTCGCTCAACTGATGGGCGGGACCGCGACCGCGACCAGCACGCCTGGCGTTGGATCGGTCTTCACGGTCACGATTCCTGCAAAAATCACCGAACCGGTTGCCACGCCGGATGAGGCACAGTCCCGATCGCCATTGGAAAACGATCTATTGGCCGGGCGATCGATACTGGTTGCGGATGATCACGACAAACTTCGCAAGCTGACCAGCTTCTGTCTCGAGAAGGCCGGCGCGAAAGTGGTGTCGGTCGGCAATGGCGATGAAGTGCTGAGCGCGTCTTCTGGAGCGTCATTCGACCTGATCCTGCTGGACATGCAGATGCCGGTTCGCGACGGCTACTCCACTGCGGCCGAACTGCGGCGAAGGGGGTATGCCGGTCCGATCGTCGCGTTTACCGCCCACGCACTGTCCGCCGAGCGTGACGCGTGCCTGGCGGCGGGGTGCAGTCACCGGCTGACCAAGC
>JBGSMH010000198.1:0-2880 GCA_041740275.1 Phycisphaerae bacterium | reverse complement strand
GCGCCCTCGACATCGCTGACCCGCACCGGGCCCATGTACTGCATATCCTCGGCGATCAACTGTGCCGCACGTTCGGACATGTTCTTGAAAATCTTCTGCTTCAAATCCTCGCTGGCGGTCTTCAGTGCCAGGCTGAGCACGTCGTTGTCTATTTCCTTCAGGACGCTCTGAATGCCTTTGTCGTTGACCATCAGGATGTCTTCGAAGACGAACATGAGCCGCCGGATCGATTCGACCAGGTCCGGGTCTTCGGCCTCCAGGCCTTCCATGATCCCCTTCTCGGTGCTTCGGTCGGCGAGGTTCAGCATCTCTGCCACTGCATCGACACCGCCGGCCTTTTCGAACGTCTGACTCACGATATCGCTGAGGCGATGTTCCAACCCGCGCTCCACTTCCTTGATCACCTCCGGGTTGGTCTGCTCCATGTTGGCGATGCGTTTTACGACCTCGATCTGCTTTTGATTCGGCAGACCCACCAGGATTTCACTGGCCTTGGCGGGGTTCAGATGCGCCAGGATCAGCGCGATGGTCTGCGGGTGTTCGTCCTGAATAAACGTCAGCAGGTTCTCGGATTCGGCTTTTTGAAGAAAGGCAAAGGGCGTGGTCGCGACCTGCTGCGTGACCTGCTTGATCATCTTCTCGGCCTCGCCCTCGGGCATCGATTTGCGGAGCAACGCCTTGGCGTAATCCAATCCCCCTTCTGCCAGATAGTTGTTGGCCAGGACGAGGTTGTAAAACTCGCGAAAGACGCTGTTGCGCGAATCGGCTTTGATCTCGCCCAACGAGGCGATTTCGCGGCTGACTTCCTCGAGTTGTTCGCGCGACAGTTGCTGCATCACCGCTGCCGCCATGTCCTGCTCAAGGGTGAGCAGAAGGATGGCCGCCTTGCGGACGCCGGTCACTTCCTTGGTTGTGTCCTTGGCCATAGTTGTTCGGGGAAGGGAAGGAGACTGGAGTCAGGAGGCATCTGTCTGCTGACTTCTGTTTCCCTCCCAACCTTCTCCTATTCTCGATTCAGCCACCGCTTGATCAGATTGGCGGCGACTTCGGGGTTCTCTTTGACCATCGTTCCGACCTGATCGATCACCTGTTTGGCTTCCATTTCACTTTCGGACAATTCATGTCCGGCCAGCAGCATTCCACCTTCGCCTACTTCGCCTGCCAGTTCTGCCAGTGCGGTGATCGGTCCGGGTGCCGATGATGCACTCGCGAAATCGGACGCCGCACCCGCTCGCACCACCGGCTGCGGGACGCTCTTGCGAACCATCATCGACACCATGAACAGACTGATGACTGCCAGCACGCCAATCGCGATCTCTTTGGCGCCGAAACCAAGCCCGGCGGGGATCGACGCCAACGAAGCGTTGTTGGTATCGCCGGTCAGGAGCGGTTCAGAAACGTCGATGTAACGGGCCACGCTGATCGCGGCATCGTCCTTGATATTGGTCGCCATGCGGACGGCCTCGCGGATCATGGGCATCTGGTCGTTGACCAGCGTGTCCAGATCGGCATCGGTCGGGACGGTCGTCGAATTGGGATTGCGACGCTTCCAGATACTGATGAAATACGAATCCGGAACGCGGACTGCAGCAGCGACCGGGATCGCGTCGCCGGCGGGTGCGGACGTCTGGGTGATCTCATAGCCGGTGTCGGTAGTGAACTCGGTCTCAGTCTTCTCGCTTAGTGAATTGCCACCGCCATTGGCCGACATCGCGGTGTTTTCGGTCGATAGTGCGGTGTTGGCGACGGCACCCGGCTCCCCGCCGGGAGAACCGGACGTATTTTCCTCGGAACTGGTCATCGTGCGACGCATCGCCTCGACCTTCTTCTTCGGATCGACATCCTTCTTATTGATCGTGCTGGACTTGGTATTCAGATCGACCGACACCGTCGCATAGGCGTTGGGGATGTACGCCAGGACGTTGAGGATTTTTGCGGCATATTGCTGTTCGGCTTCGGACTTGGCTTTGAGTATCGGATTCTCCCCGCCATCGCCCCAGGGGTTGTCGGACGACGCCAGTTTCATCGTCACCCCATTGATCATGACTTTGACACTGTCGCTGGTCAGCCCCGCCTGTGCCCCGGCGACGAGATTCACCACCGCGTCGGCGAGTTTGCGGCTCGGCTGCTCGCCGCTCTTCATGCTGATCGCGACCGATGCGGTCGGCTGGATCGAACGCGTCGGGTTGCGTTTGTTCGTCCCGTCAATCATCACCGTCGCGCTTCGCACGCCCGGCCAGACCGAGATGATCGTCGCCAGCTTCTTTTCGCGGGCGTGGTTATAAATCTGGTCGGTCTGATTCTGCGACATGAAGGGATTCTGGAGTTTGATCATCTCCTCGAACGCGTCTTTCATGTCGCGCGGCAACAGTTGCGAATAGCCCAGATCGGCGATCAGCTCAAACTTGCGATCGGCCGGGACAAGGATGCGATCGCCGGTAACCTGATAGGTGACGTTTTTGGACGCCAGCGCCGATTTGATCGAGGAGATTTCCTCGGCCGACAGGGATTGATCCAGCAGTGCCTCCATCTGCGCCGTGCCGGCGTAGCGGGCCCAGTAGAACATCGTCATGATCATGATGACCACGAGCGATCCGGTCAGCATCTTTTGAGACGCGGACAGGCCATTAAGCTGTTGCTGTATGCGGAGAAGCTGTTGTCGAAGCGCGTCCATCGCTTGGCCCTCCATTGGCTTGGCGATGCAATTGCCCAAAAACGAGGCGATCTGGTGCGATTGCGGTCAATCCGATTCGCTATTTGCACGACATCCATGTCGTACGCGGACAAGTATGCGCGTAACTGTTTACAGTTTCAATAGTAATTATCGGACGCGATGGGGGAATTTGGTGATTTTTCTCCCGACCCCGAGTCGGCAATGCC
>JBGSMH010000197.1:0-9997 GCA_041740275.1 Phycisphaerae bacterium | reverse complement strand
GATCAAACGGATCGCACAGGAAAAGCTCGTTATGGTCGGCCTGCCCGATGCCGGATCAAAAATGCCGATCGAACTGTCGGGCGGGATGCGCAAACGCGTCGCCTTGGCGCGGGCGATCGCGATGAATCCCAAAGTCATCCTCTATGACGAGCCGACGACGGGGCTTGACCCGCTTCGCTCAGATGTCATCAATGAGTTGATCCTCAAGCTGCAGCGGGAGTTGCAGATCACCAGCATCGTCGTCACGCACGACATGAACTCGGCGTTCAAGGTCGCCGACCGGATGGTGCTGCTATTTGACGGCAAGGTACGTTTTGACGGCACGCCCGAAGAGATGAAAACCACCGATGATCAACTGGTTCGGCGATTCATCAGCGGCGAAGCCGGTGACTCCGAATTGGCGATACTGGATCCGTAGCAGCCGTGGCCGACATCGATTCCATCCTCCACGACGCCTTTGGCCTGCATGAGTTTCGACTCAAGCAGCGCGAAGTGATCACCGATGTTTTGGCCGGTCGGGATGTGCTGTGCGTGATGCCGACCGGCGCGGGCAAGTCGCTGTGCTACCAACTGCCCGCACTGGCGACCGGCGGGCTGACGCTGGTCGTTTCGCCGCTGATTTCGCTGATGGAAGATCAGGTGCGTCAGCTCCACGCCCGCTCGATCCCGGCAGCGTTTCTTAATTCGTCCCAAAACGCCGTCCAGCAACGCGAGGTGCTGCAAGAGGTGATCGAATCGGGTTTTAACGGGCTGCTTTATGTCGCGCCCGAGCGGTTTTTCAGCCCCGGTTTCACCGACATGATCCAGTCGTTGAAAGTGCGGCTGATGGCGATCGACGAGGCCCACTGCGTCAGCCAATGGGGACATGACTTTCGTCCGGAGTATTCGCGCTTAGGCGAGGTTCGCCAGCGACTGGGCATGCCCCCGTGCATCGCGCTGACCGCCACCGCCACAGACGACGTGCGCGAAGACATCATCCATGTCCTGCGGCTGACCGAGCCGAGCGTCACCGTCACCGGTTTTGATCGGCCGAATCTCGCCTACGCCGCCCGCTGTGTGGATAAGGCGATCGAAAAGGATGAGATTCTGCACCAGCTTCTACGGGATGAGCCGGGCAGTGCGATCGTCTATTGCTCGACGCGGAAAAACGTCAACGCCATCGCCGAAGAACTGTCGGCGGCGTTCGCGGACCGCAAAGTTGTTGGCTATCACGCCGGGCTTGAGCAGCCGGAGCGATTGAAGTCTCAGCAGGCATTTATGCGCACCCCCGGTGCGATCGCGGTCGCGACCAACGCGTTTGGCATGGGCATCAATAAGCCCGATATTCGGCTGGTTGTGCATTACGATCTGCCCGGCACGCTGGAGGCATATTACCAGGAGGCCGGTCGCGCCGGCCGCGACGGATTGATGTCCCGATGCGTGCTGCTGTACCACTTTGGCGATCGGTTCACGCAGGAGTTTTTCATCGACAAGATCGGACAGGGCAACGAAAAGGCCGAACCCGCCCGCATCGTTGAGATGAAATCCCACGCCACTGCCAAGCTCGATCTGATGGTTCGTTACGCCCGCATCGCCCGGTGCCGGCGACAGCAGATCCTCGATTATTTTGGCGACCTCTCTCAAGTCATCGATTGTCGTTGCGACATCTGCTCCGGCGATCTTGAGCAAGGCGAAGTCTCTGAAGAAGTGACGATGCTGGTCCGCAAGATTCTTTCCGGCGTGGCTCGGCTCAACGGGCGGTTCGGAACGGGTATGCTTACCGATGTGCTGGTCGGCACCTCCAGCGATCGCACCCAGCGATGGAATCTGGAATCCCTCACCGTCTTCGGCCTTCTCAAAGATCACTCGGCCAAGGATGTGCAGCGGATGGTGCACCGCGTGATCGAATCCGGACTGGCAAACCAGCGCGATCCGGATGGCAATCGTCGGCCGATCATCGAGATCACGCCCGAAGGCATTTCGGTGATGAAAGCCCAGATGAAACCGCCGGGTTCGCTGGCGAATCTGGTCCGCCAGAAACGTGCCCGCAAGCCGCGCGTTCGCATCCGATCTGAAAAGCCCGAAAAGCTGATCGACGACACTTATCAACCCGATCCGGAGACGATGGCGCGTGTCGAGCGACTGCGGGCTGCCCGGTCCGAACTGGCCAGCGAACACTCGCTCCCGGCGTACATCATCTGCAACGACGCGACGCTGGAACTGATCGCCCGCAACCAGCCCACCACGCCCGAAGAACTCGAGGCCGTCAAGGGCATGGGTCCGCACAAGGTTCGCATGTACGGCACAAAACTTCTGGCCGCGATCGCTTGAAAGCCGAACAAACCGCGTTCTACTACTGTTCATGGCAACAAAACCGTCACGACCCGGTCAATCTCAAAAACGCGCCAAACCGATCATCGTTGTCGTCGGTTCGGTCAACATGGATTTGGTCGTCACCTGCGACCGATTGCCCAAGCCGGGCGAGACCATTAGTGGCGGAAAGTTCGCGACCATCCCCGGCGGCAAGGGAGCAAACCAGGCGGTGGCGGCGGCGCGACTGGGCGCGGAAGTCTACATGGTCGGACGCGTCGGCGACGATGCCTTCGGCAAGACCCTGCGAGACGGCCTGGAGAAGAACGGCGTCAACACCCAGTACCTGAAAACCACCCCCAAAACCGCCAGCGGTACCGCGACGATCATGGTCACGACCGGCGGGGAAAACTCGATCATCGTCGCGCCCGGTGCCAACGAGAAAATGACGACCGCCGACATCGATCGCGCCGCGTCGGTCATCCGTAAGGCAGATGCGGTGTTGATGCAGTTGGAGATTCCATATATCTGCGTCAAGCGGACGATTTCGTTGTGTAGGAAGTTCAACGTCACCAGCGTGCTCGATCCCGCACCCGCGCCCACCACGCCGCTGGCACCGGCGTTTTACAAGGTCAGCGTCTTCACCCCCAACGAAGCCGAGGCCGCCGCGATTCTGGGGATCAGTGAGGCAACGCCCGAGATCGCCACTCGAAAATTGCTCTCGCGCGGGGCCAAAGACATCGTGCTCAAACTGGGCAAGCGCGGTGCGATCCACGCCGACGCGACGCATGTGATGCAGCATGTGCGAGGATTTAAGGTGGAAGCGGTCGACACCACCGCCGCCGGGGATTCGTTCACCGCCGGACTGGCGATCGCTCGAGCAGAAGGCAAATCCTGGGCCGATGCGCTTCGCTTCGCCAACGCCTGCGGCGCGATCGCCTGCACGACCTTCGGTGCCCAACCGTCACTCCCGACACGATCTGCGGTGCTGCAAATGTTGAAAAAATGATCCGGCGTTGATCATTTCGACGCCAACAGCGCAACGATCTGATCCCTTGCGATCGTCGTCTGCGTTCCGGTCTGCATGTCCTTGAGCACGACGGTGTTGGATGCCAGTTCGTTGTCGCCGACGGTGATCGCGAATCGCGACTTCTCCCGGTCGGACATCTTGAACTGAGCCTTGACTGATCGGCCGGACAGATCCATGTCACAGACGACATTGGCTTGGCGAAGTTGGCTGGCGAGCAACTGGTTGTGGGCCCGAGCGGCGTCGCCGTGGGCGATGAGGAAAACCAGTGGATTGTCCGCGATCGGCAGTGCGACGCCCTGTGCATCGAGCGCGATCAGGAGTCGTTCCAGTCCCGATCCAAAGCCAACGCCCGGCGTGGGCTTTCCTCCGAGTTGTTCGACCAGATTGTCGTACCGTCCGCCGCCACCGATGGCGTTTTGTGCGCCCAATCCGCTGGCGGTCACTTCCCAGAGGGTTTCGGTGTAATAGTCGAAGCCGCGGACGAGTGTCGGATCGACCTTGAACGCCACATTCGCCTGAGTCAGTCCGCTGACGACCTTGTCAAAGTGGGCCCGCGATTTTTCGGATAACGAGTCGATCGCACTGGGCGCGCCTTCGCAGGCCGCCTTGTCGCGCGGGTCTTTGCTGTCGAGGATGCGCAACGGATTCTGTTCGAGCCGGCGCTGTGAATCCTCGCTAAGTTGGTCTTTTTTCGGCGTCAGAAACGCCACCAGCGCCTCGCGATAGGCCGCCTTGGAATCGCGATCGCCCAGTGAGTTGATCCGAAGCGATAGATCCTTCACGCCGCAGCGACGATAGAAGTCCATTTGAAGAAGAATGCACTCAGTGTCCTGCGCGGGCTCAGCGACTCCAAACGCCTCTGCCCCGAACTGGTGATGCTGACGAAGGCGACCCGATGCCGGACGCTCGTAGCGAAAGTTCGAGCAGATGTAAAAAACCTTAGCGCGCCCACCCTCGTTATTGAAAAAGCCGTGCTCGACGAGCGCCCGTGCGACTCCGGCCGTTCCTTCCGGCCGCAGCGTATTCGATCGATCGCCGCGGTCGATGAAGGTGTAAGTTTCTTTGTGGACGACGTCCGATGTTTCGCCGGCGGTGCGGTGGAAGAGATCGGTCGCCTCGACGACCGGCGTTCGAATTTCGCCGTAGTTGTAGAGCGCAGCGGTTTCGCGAGCGATCCGCTCGACGGCCTGCCACTCTGGGGACTGGCTAGGCAGGATGTCTTCGAAACCACGTAGTGCTTGGATCGCCATGTTCCTAGTCCTGTAGTTGCGACGCCTGCGTCGCCCAATTCCGACCAGCGGAAGAGGCGACGCAGGCGTCGTGGCTACGAAAAATGTCAAACGCGGACCATCAGTCCTTCTTCTCTGCCTCGACCTCTTCGATCTTCGCTTTCTCAAGGATCTTATCGATCGCCTTAAGCTCGCGAAGTCGGACGTAGAGGGTTTGCAGCGAGCCTTCGCTCTCCATCTGCTGCTTGAGCTTCTCCGGACGCATCTGCCGCTGCGCCGCGATGGCGGCGATGTTGGAGTTTAACTCGCCTTGGGTGATCGTCACGTCATTGTCATTGGCGATGGTCTGCAGGATGAAGAACAGCTTCAGTTCGCGGGCGGCCTCTTCCTGGGCGCCGCCTTTGAGGGTCTCCAGATTGCTGATCACCTGTGCTTCGGGCATGCCGCGCTGCAGCAGGTCGATCATCCGACGCTGCAGGATGCGGGCTTCCTGACTCTTGGACAGCTTTTGCGGCAGTTCCATCGTCACGCCGTCGAGCAACGCCTTGGCGACCTGATCGCGCATATTGTTCTGCACGTCGGCGGTGACACGATTGACCATCTCCTCGCGGAGGGCATCGTTCAGTTCCTGCTCATTGGCAAAGCCCAACTGTTCCAGGAAGCTGGCGTCGATCTCGGCCAGTTCCAGCAGTCGAATGTCCTTGATCTTGAACTCGACCTGAACTTCCTTGCCTTTGATCTTTTCGGTCGGGTGGTTTTCACCGGCGTTGATGTTGATCGTCTTGACGTCATCCACCTTTGCCCCGGCCAGTTGCACGGGCAGATCATCGATCTTGATGCCCAGAACGGTGCCGCCCTTAACCTTCAATTGCACATCGTGCTGATGCAGCACCTGCTCGCCATCAAGCTTGACATGCACATCGGCGGCGATGACGTCGCCTTCCTGTACGCCACGATCTTCGACCGGCAGCAGCGTGCCCTGTTGCTCACGCAGATTCTGCTGAGCCTGGGAGACGTGTTCGTCGGTAATCTCGATCTTGGGCTTCTTGATGACGATGCTGGTCAGGTCCGGCAGCGTAAACTCCGGCTGCACTTCGACCGAGAAGCTGAAAGTCAGTGACCCGGATTCGGGCAGCGTGATCTCTTCGTCTTTTTCAAACGCCGGTTCGCCAACCACCACCAGCTTGTTGTTTTTCAACGCCTGTTGATAGCTTTCCTGCAACAGCGTCTTGGTGACGTCGTCGCGGACGGCCTTGTTGAACTTCTTTTCCAGCAGTTTCTGCGGCACCTTGCCCGGACGAAAGCCCGGCAGCGATGCCTGGGGCTTGATGTCCCTGAACTGCTTGGCGATGGTCTGGCTGATGCGCGATTCAGGAATCTCGATCGTGACCTTCTTTGTGGCAGGTCCGGCGTCTTCGACGGTGATCGGATAGATAAACTCGGCTTCTTCCTGCTGCGTTTCGGCGACGGCGCTATCGGCCATGATGTCCTCACTCGTTTTATAGAAACAATTGAACGCGCCGATCCCGACGCGTTAGCCCCGCATAATAAGAACCCCGCCAAATAAATGCAAACGAGGCAGTCGGCGAACCAACCGATTTCGCCGTTATCCATCACTAAAGATGCGTAAGTCTTTCCCCAGAAAATGGTTAAATTCGCCGGTCTGGCACCCGGCGTCCCGAACTGCCCGCTTATGGAAACGCCCTGCCATTGGCGCGAGCTGGAGCGTCGGTATGCTAAATCAGTCGTGCCGTGGGGCAAGCCAGCCGATCGGCTTGGCAACCAACCGTTTCCATCCGTAAGGAGCCTACATGCGAGCGAAATCGTTCATCGTGCATTTGGCGATCTGTCTGGCGATCGGGATCGCTTTGCCGGGCGAGGCCAGCGCTCAATCGACCCAGCCGGCCGAATCGGAGCCCTTGCTCGAAGTGCTTCGGGAGCAGGCTGAACAAGGCGACGCTGCCGCTCAGTACAAGCTTGGGCGCAGGTACGACAAAGGCCAGGGGGTTGAGAAGGACGAATCCGAAGCGGCCAAGTGGTACCGCAAGGCGGCAGATCAGGGGAATGCGAAAGCCCAGTTCAGTCTTGGCGTCATGTACGATGAAGGCCAAGGGGTTACCAAGGATGATGCCGAAGCGGTCGAGTGGTACCGCAAAGCGGCTGAGCAGGGCTACGCGTCCGCCCAGCTCAATCTCGGTGTCATGTATGAGAACGGTGAAGGCGTTGCGAAGGATGATGCCGAAGCGGTTAAGTGGTACCGCAAAGCGGCCGACCAGGGGAATGTGGTCGCCCAGTGCAACATCGGCGTCATGTACGATGAGGGTCAGGGCATTGCGGTGGATGATGTCGAAGCGGTGAAGTGGTACCGCCGATCGGCGGATCAGGGGTATGTGTCCGCCCAATACAATCTTGGTTTAATGTACAGTAATGGGGAGGGCGTTAGGAAGGACGATGTCGAAGCGGCGATGTGGTACCGCAAGGCTGCGGACCAAGGCGACACCAGAGCCCAGTGCAACCTTGGCGTGATGTACCATCAAGGTGAGGGCGTCGCGAAAGACGACGCCGAGGCGAGGAAGTGGTATCTCAAGGCGGCGGACCTTGGGGACGCCATGGCTCAATACAATCTTGGCATCATGTACGATGAGGGTCAGGGCGTTGCGGCGGATGATGTCGAAGCAGTGAAGTGGTACCGCAGATCGGCGGATCAGGGGTACGCGTCCGCACAGTACAATCTTGGCTTGATGTACGAAACGGGCGACGGCGTTCCCAAGAACCTTATCCTCGCGTACTCATGGTTCGATATCGCCTCCGCCAGTGGCGATGCAGACGCCAGGAAGAATCGGGACCGGATGCAAAAACTGATAAGCCGCGAGCAACTCGCCGAAGCGAAGACGATCTCCGCGGCGTTCAAGCCAAAGGTGGAACAGCCGGACAAACAAGATTGATTCCTTACTCAACCGGCAAAAGCGCAACAGGCAAAAAGCGAAAAATAAAAAGTTACGTAGCGATTTTCGGGCAAATTCGACGTTTTTGGACGGCGTGTTGCGCGCCAGCACTGCTCTGGCGCGCAACAGGGGTGTAAGTATGGAGGTGGGGGATCTGGCGTGCCCCGCCCCGACGCTCCCCATGAATACTCGGAGACGGAGGTCCGGCAGCAAGAGAAAGGGTGTTAAAATAGGTAATTTACGGCACCACGGGGCGCGCGGCGCTATGTTCGTAAGTTGTTGAATGATATAATGTTACAATCGACTCGTCGGAGAAACGTGACTTTTTTTTGATGCAATGCGGTTGCATTTAGCAGCGCAAAAAACCCGGCGAATTTGCCACGATCCTGTCGTTCGATCGTCGGCGGGGTAGATTGGGATGAAGATGGCAAAGCCAACGATGATTTTTGCAGGCCGAACCGGTGATGTCGCGACCTCACCAAGCCGACGCGAAGCGTTTGAGGCCATGGGGTTTGATGTCACCGCGATCGACCTATCCGCCTTCATCGAGACCGGCGGGCGGTGGGTGACGCATTTCCGCCTGAAGTTTTCATGCGGGCCGGGGATCGGACCGCTGAATCGGCATTTCGTAAAGCTCGCCGACCAGATCAAGCCGTCGATCATTTTTGTGGACAAGGGTCAATTCCTCTGGCCGGAATCGATTCAGCGAGCGCGCGACGCCACCGGGGCGGTGATCGTTCATCTGAACCCCGACGATCCGTTCGGCGGGAGTTGGCTGGGGTGGAAAAACTTCATCCGAGCCATTCCTGCGTATGACGTTCATGCGGTGGCACGCGATGTGAATATCCCCGAGTATCTGAACGCCGGTGCCCAGCGGGTGGTTCGCTATCACTGGGCATTTGATCCGGCGATTCACCGGCCGATGCCGATCGACCCCGCCACCCGCGCCCGACTTGGAGGGCCGGTCGGTTTCATTGGCGATTGGGAAGAGCATCGAGAACGCTCGATGGTTCGCCTCGCCGAGGCGGGCATTCCCGTCCGGGTCTGGGGACCGCGCTGGACGCGAAAATGTGCCGTACGCAACTCAAATCTCCGGCTCGAATCCGGAAGCCTGATCGGCCAGGAATATGCCAAGGCAATCTGCGCGTTTGATATCAACCTCGGCTTCCTGCGCAAGATCAATCGCGACCAAAGCACCACCCGCAGCGTCGAAATCCCCGCGTGCGGCGGATTTCTCCTGGCAGAACGAACGATCGAACACCAGTCGATGTTTGTTGAAGGCGATGAGGCGGCGTTTTTCGGATCGGATGAAGAGTTGATCGATCAATGCCGATCGTTCCTCAACGATCCCGTTCGGCGTCAGCGGATCGCACAAGCAGGCAGGCAACGTTGCATCGCCAGCGGATACGATCATCTTTCGAGGCAACGTCGGTTGCTGGAAGAGATTAGCGCCGCGTTGGGCGGGACGTTGAAGCTGCCATCGTGATCAGCGACCGATACTCCGCCGCCCATTGGTCGGCGATGGCGTTCCAGTCGAAGAGGGGTTTGAAAGCCGCCCGGATGCGATCGCGATCGGTGTCCGGTGTGCCGGATCGTGATAGCGATTGATCGATCCCTTCGGCAAACGCTTTTGACCGTAGCGGTGCAACGACGCCGGCGTCGTTGGCGATGATCTGGTCGGCCAGCCCCACCTGATCCGAAACGACCACCCGCGTGCCCACCGCCAGTGCCTCTGCGACCGCGATGCCAAAGCTCTCATGTTCACTCGGGGCTGCCAGCAGATCGGAATCATGCAGCAGCGACACCTTGTCATCGCCTCGCACCATGCCCACGAAACGGACGCGATCACACAAGCCGTTATGATCGATCGTTTTCTCAATCGTTGCACGATAGCCGCGTTCGTCCGGTCCGGCGACCACCAGCATCGCCGACGTGTTGCGCATCTGTGCCAGCGCGGGAATGAGGTGCTCCAACCCCTTGCCGTGCTGGATTCGGCCAAGGAACAGCACCAGCGGCGTCTGGGGATCAAAATCATTGCCTTTTCGCCAGTTGCCACGCGGCGGGAGTGCGTTGAGAAGACGATCTTCCACACCAAACCCGCGCACGATGATGGGCGGTTTGAATCGGTGACGCGACAACTGATCGCGTTCGAACTGCGACGCCGCGTGAATGGCCGATACTCTGTTGATCGCTCGGCGAAGATACAGCGCCAGGCACGCCTCTTTGAACAGGCGGTTGCGCTTCATATTCCACCGGTCCAGCAGGCCGTGCGGGGTCCAGATGCAGGGCTTGTTCAGTTGTTTGGCAATCCGTGCGGCGCGATGCTGGATGTCTTCCCAGACGGCGTGGATATGAACAACGTCCGTTTGACGAATCGCGTCTGTCAGCACACTGTGCGAGTCGGGGTGGGTTCGAAAAGGTCGGCGCGTCGGTCCGAGCAACTGAACGGCGATGTGCTCGGTTCTGAGCGTGTCCGCCACGGCAAATGCGGACTGGGCTTTCCA
>JBGSMH010000196.1:0-7431 GCA_041740275.1 Phycisphaerae bacterium | reverse complement strand
CATATTCTAAGTCACTGACGTTGGTCAATGCATGGGTCGATAGATGCGATCTCTTCGTGTTTACTTCGTGTTACCTTCCTGCCATCGTGAGCTCTGCATCGCTACGTCGGTTGGCTGGCGATGATGCTCGCCCAGGAGTGCTGCGGTTTCCAGCCGAAATGATCCAATGCCTTTGCACACGTCACCGGTGCCGCTAAATCAGGCCAGTCGGCGGGCAATTGCAGCATCTGATCAAACCCCACAACCGGCAGCCGTTCCCGCAGGGGTTGCGTGCCCGCAATATCGTTGGCGAACAGATGATACGCCTCAAAACCCGGCCGCGGCTTCTCCAGCGCCAGCTCAAACGCAGTCGCGACATCCTCGACGTGAACGAACGTCCAGAAACCATCGTAATGGTCATCCGGCTTCACGTTTGGCGAGTTCCTATACCATTCGATCCAGTATTGCAGGTGCCGTCCCTGTGCCGTCCAGGGGAGCCGAAACACTGCCACCGACAGGTCGCCTCGGTCTGCGAGCAATTTTGCGAAACCTTCGTTGGCAACTTTCGATAATCCATACTCATTCTGGGGCTGCAGGGATTGTGTTTCGTCCATGGGCACTTTCTCAAACCGCAGGGACCGATTTGGCTCCCGCCGATTGCCCCAAAGGCCGTACACCTGACATGTACTGGAGTAAATCAGACGAGGGATCCGCAGATCGGCGCAGGTCTGCATCACCATCGAACCGGTGGCGGTATTGCGTGTAAAAACATCCAGAGGCGATTCCCCGGCACCGGCGTTGGGCAACTCGCCCAGATGAATCACCGCATCACACCCCTCAAGCACGGGCTGCAGAATCTGACGATCGCGCAGATCCAGATAGACGTGTTTTGCGCCCGTAAATCGAGGGGCTTTCTTGTCCAGCACCAGCACCTGGTGCCCCTTGCCAAGCAATCGTTCCGAAACGGCCGAGCCAATACGTCCAGCGCCACCAGTTACAGCAATCTTCATGGGAGGCCGATGATATCCAGACCAAAAAATTGTGCTATCCCGGGCAAGTCTGGATGGTTACGACACCAAACGCGCAGCCCGAGGTTCCTATTTATAGCTGAGGCTGACATACCGATTGCTCGCCGCATTTGTGGCAAATGGGACGGATTCAACGTGCCCATCGACGAACAGCACATTCATGCGGAACTTCGGGTGTCGGAACGAGAAGCCACGCGTCGCGCCCGGAGCGCCGGCGGTCCAGGGCAGCGTAGACGACGAGGGTTGCAGAACGATCACGTTTTCGTCCAGGAAATGATCCGAAGTGCTATCCATTTCCACGATCGAATACTTGGCCGCTGCGTTGTTCACGCGCGAGAGCTTGGCACCCAGGAAGTAGCTGGTAATCGGAGCACTGTAATAGGTGCTGTGTTCATTCCGTTTGGCCGGGTCGGTGATGTCCAGACGGAACGAGCTATTCTTGCTGGAAAGCCAGTAGTTCATCCCATAGTGACGTTGCTGGCCTGCCGTGACACCGAAACCAAGAGAAGCCTGGCAGAAGAACTTGCTGCCGGGGGAGACGCCGAACCGGGCGATATAAGGCTGGCCTTTGTAAATCTCGGCATTGAGAACGCCCTGCCAGCTATTGGTATAGGGCGTGTTTGCATCGCCAGGGGCTCGGTCGCCATTGACGTGAGCAAACAGTTGGATCGCCTGCCCCATTTGGCGGAGGTTGCTGGAGCACGTAACGGTGATCGCCGCCTGTCGGGCGCGCTTCAATGCTGGAAGCAGCACGGAAATGAGTACGGCGATAATCCCAATCACCACCAACAGCTCAACGAGCGTGAAAGCGGCCGCACCTCGGGTTTTACGAATAAGGGGCTGTATCAACATGTCGGCCTCCGCCAATGAAAGAAATGAGGTCGAAAAAACGAATCACATCTAGACAAAACTGTACAAAAAGAGTTCGCCAGAAGAAAGGAAAAAATCCGCGCAAGTGCTTGTAATGTAAAGACTAATGACTGTAAGTCGAGAAATCACGCGAGTGATTTGATCAAAATAAATCCGCCAAAATCACACATTTGATTGGGGAGGAATCCAGTATCTTTGCCGGGCCTGCCAGCTTTTCGGTCGTGTGGTCACAGTAGCTGCGATATTGGGAGCGGAATGGGTCTTTGGGATTCGATGCTCGCCGAGTGAATGGCGTACCGCCAGCGTGGTGTCAGGGGTGTCGAAAGAATCGGCGATTTTGCCTGATTTTACCGCCGACTTTTGAGGTTTTAGGGGATATAGTTGCCTTGTGAATCGCGCTGCGATCGGGGATGCGTAATTGCGTTCCCGCGCTCAGGGTTGAGTCATTCGCAAACGGACAGTGAGGGTCGAACCCCGGCCGGAAAGGTAGGAAATGCAACAGTTGCACGCTGGCGCGCAACACTTGAGAGGGTTCAGAATCGTTAAGTATCGTGGTGGCAGACAGTTACGATTTTCGTATGGACCAAAGCCGATGCAACAAATGCAACAAGTGAAAAGTGATGCGTTGTTGCAGAGCAACATCCTGTCAAAAACCGATCTGCGTTTATCTGTGGTTTCAATGCATTTCTAGTCAAGCAATGATGGCGGCGACCGGATTATTGGCAGACCCATCATCACTTGTGTACGGTCAGGACATTGCCTTTGATGCTTGTGATCGCATACTTGAAGTTCATTGTGGAGGTCATCATGGTTCGGATTATTGCGGTTTTGCTCGGCTGTTTGATCCCGGTGACGGTGTTCGGGGCGACTTCGGTCACGCAGTTTGGCGTGACCTGGACATTCGACAAAGACCACCCCGTCGGCCAATACGTCACGGGCGACTCTTGGGTGGTCGGTCCGGTGCAGATCACCTCCATCACGCCGCAGACAAAGAAGATCGGCGAGCGAACGATCAACGGCACGATGATCAACCCCGCTGCCGGGATGACCGTGCCGCAGGGGTTTGATTCCGATATTCGATTCACGAAATATACGGACGAAACCAATTCCGCGCTAAAACTACCGTTGACGGTGCCGGCCAACTCATCGGTGATGTCGGCGGTTTCCATTGAGGAGCCCGAAGCCGAAACCCACTCGCCGCGATTGGAAGTGATTGCCGTTCTGACGGTCGTGGAAAAGGCCCCAGCCCAAGGCAGTTTTCGGCCTCCCTATTGCGGCACGGACAAATCGGGTACATGGAACGAAAGCCAACTGGACTGGACGCTGTTGCGCGAGCTTGCACCGGTGGCCAACACCCCGGACATCGAAGGCTACGCCAAGCGATTCGAGCGGCCTTGGATCGAAATCCAAACCAGCACCGGCGGGCGGTATCTCCACCCGCGCGCGACACAGCCCGGGTATGGCCGTGATTTGTCCTATGTGCTTCAGGACGGCTTGCTGCTGTTGCACCTGAAGTTCACCAAGGAGCAGAAGCGCGAGCTTTATATGCGGTTGGTGCAGTTCGGGATCGATGTCTACGGTGCCGCAAACGCTGGCGGACACTGGGCGGATCTGGGCGGATTCAACATGGGCCGAAAGATGCCCATGATCCTTGCTGGGCTGGCGCTCAAGGACGACAAAATAATGAAGTTTGCCAACGCCAAATCAGAGAATCCCAAAGGCAAGATTTTTCAGGAAGATCTTCAGACGTGGTACGTCACCAAGGAAGACGTCGGCCGAAAACTCCACCAGGCCGACAATCGGCCGCGCGAGCAGTACATCGAAGCCGACATCGGCCTGCCAGAATGGGGCGAGCAGCATTCCAAGCAGTCCAATCGCGATGGGCGAAACTGGGACGCCTATTACCGCAGCATCTGCTACGACGCCACGTTCGGCCACGCCCTGGCTGCCCACCTCACCACCGGTGCCCGCGAGGCTTGGAACTGGCCGCCGTTTTTCGATTATATGGATCGAGCCTTTCCGCTGGCCAAAGCGCCAACCCCCTTTGTCGCCGCCATGTGGAAAGAGTACCGCCCCCTCGGCGGCCCGGTCTGGAGCCGCGACGGGGATAAGCCGGATCCCAAGTAACGCCTTTTCGGCCTGCATGATCCGCCTGTCTTCGCGTACTGCTGATTATTGCGGGGATGGAGCCTTAGGGGCAGCCGGCCTGGAATTGGCCGCCATCGCGGCTTGCCGCTGGTCCCAAGCCTCCAGCAGACCGAAATGCGAAAGGGTCTGCCGCTCATCGAGCCCCGGGTCGTTGGTCCGCGCCAGCCACTGGCCCAGTTCTCTCGCCAGAGTGTGCTGGATTGCAGCGGCTTCGGTGTCGTTGACCAGATTTCGCATCTGATAGGGGTCTGCGAGGTTGTCAAACAGCAGCCACGGCTTTCGGTCGGCTATCTCGGCGTAGGTGTGTCGCGTCGTGCGCACCCCACGCCACGCCGTAACCCCTTGGCGGACGGCTTCATCAGCGCTAAAATAGTTGCTGATAAATGCCGAGGTCGGTTCATCAGGGATCTCGCTCCCGCGCAGCGCCGACGATAGATCGCGACCCTGCGACGATGTCGGTATCGTCCAACCCATCAAACCGCTGAGCGTCGATAGCAGATCGACCGTGCCGATCAGGGTCGGGCAGACCCGGCCTGCCGGGAGCGACGTCGGGCAGCGAAGCAGGAGCGGCACGAGTATCGACTCCTCGTACGGCAACTGCTTTTTCATCAGCCCGTGTGACCAGAGCATGTCGCCGTGATCCGAGCAGAACACGACCAACGTCGACTCGGCCAGGTGCAGATCGTCCAGCGTCTGCAGCAGCCGCGCGAGTTGATCATCCAGTGCCGTCACCGCAGCGTGATAGGCGGCAGTGATGCGTCGACAATCCATTCCGCGAGCCAATAGGTTGTCGGCGTCGGGCTGAACATTAGGGCGCAGTTCGATCGTCGCCGGGTCGTACCGCGTCAGATAGGTCTCAGGCACCTCCAAGTACGGGTCGTGCGGCGGCCCCCATGACATGACCAGACAGAACGGATCCCCGCCAGCGGCGCGATCGCGGAGGTACTCGATGGCAAGATCGGTCTGCACCTGCGGTTCGTACCCGTCGGGACGGATTTCCTCTGGCGTGTCGCGGAAGTAACGGGGTTGCAGATAACGGTGCGTGCAGTTGTAGGCGGCCCAATAATCGAATCCCAATCGCCTCGGCCCTGGCGGAGTGAACTGGTTGCGCGGCATGCCGTCCAGGTGCCACTTGCCGATATAGCCGGTGTGGCAACCGTGCGCTCGTGCAACGGTTCCGAGCGACGGCAAATCAGTACGGACGGGCAAGTCGTTGCCGACGACGCCGTGCGTGGCGGCGTAAGTACCGGTCAGCAGTGTTCCGCGATTAGGCCCGCATACCGGGTGCGTTGCGATGTGATTGGAGCACCGCACGCCCTCCCGCGCCAACTGATCCATCGCCGGGGTCTGTACATTCGGGTGTCCAGAACATCCCATGGCGTGGGCACGCATCTGGTCGGCAAAAATGAACAGAAGATTGCTCGGTCGTTCCTGATTCATCCATCGCTCCCTATTTACGTCCGCGGACGGCTCTGCCGACTTCGCTCGTTCCAGCAGAAAGAATCTGCGCCCTCATCCGCCGCAAAACTGCCTCACCGAAAGACACACCGCTCACTCACCAGTTTTTCATCAATCGTCGCATCGACAATTACCGCTTTGGGCAACGTCTCGGCACCGCTGAGCACAAACGTCGTATCGATCCACGCCACCCGCAGCGGCGGATCGATGTAGCCGATCTTTTGCAGGGCACGGCGGATCTCCTTCGGGACATCGATCGCCTCCATCGTCGGCGCGGCCGCGTTCTTCAAATCCAATCCCTCCACCCGCACCACCGGCTGATCATGCCCGCCTTCCAGCACCTGTGCCGACCAGATCAACACCGCCACGCGGTAGGTCTTGGGGGTCGGATGATCGGCATAGACCACTTGCGACCGGAACCGCTCCCCGATCGCCGGGCCACCATCTGAAGTCCGCGCCAAAGCTGCCTGTGAATCGACCCGATCATGCAATAACTGCGTGACCCATTCCCGCACCGCCTGCGGCTCGGTCCGCGGCACGGTCGGCGGGATCGGCGGCGGCTGCATGTACGCCGCAGCGTGTTGTAACGGGTTGGGCATGTAATTCGGGTCCGACGTCCCGCCCAGCTTGCGACTCATCAATATCAAAAACCCCGGCAGCATCAGCACCAGCAACACCGAAAAGAATATGAGATTGAATCGGCCTTCTTTTGTCATGTCACGCCAATCATAAGCATACTGATGTGTTGTTGTAGTTGGAAACGGGTAGAATAGTCGCTGGATGGCCGATCGCGATTCTGATGCGGTTTTCGTCCGCTCTCATCGAAGAAGACTGTCATTCCGAGCGTATTCGCGAGGAATCTACTCGCTCAAACAGCGGCGAGAAGATGTTTCGCGAGTACGCTCAACATGACCCCTTGCGCCCATGGCGTTGGAAATCTGCCCCAATTAAACCAACCGCGCCACCCCGCAACGGACGCGCTCGATCGCCTGCGGGTAGGCGATCTTTTCCTCTTCAAAAACGCGTGCCGCCAACGTGTCGGGCGTGTCATTTTCCAGTACCGGGCAGACCCGCTGCAAAATCACCGGGCCGGCGTCGTATTCGTTATTCACAAAATGCACGGTGCAGCCGCTGACCTTCGCCCCGGCGGCCAACACCGCCTCATGAACGTGGTGCCCCCACATCCCCTTGCCGCCAAACAGCGGCAATAGCGCCGGGTGAATATTCAGCACCCGGCCCAGCCACCCATCCGGAATCCGCAGCAACGACAACCACCCGCCGAGGCAAACCATGTCGATGTTCGCGTCTTCGCAGATCGAGAAAATGCGGTCGCTAAATGCCTCGATCGAGCCGAAGTCTTTGCGGCTGACGACATGCACGCTCAGCCCCGCCCGCTGTGCCCGTTCAATCCCCTTGATCCCGGCCTTGGAAGCGATCACCACTCCCACCCGCGCATCCAGCGACCCCTCGGCGATCCGGTCGACCAGATTCTGCAGCGTCGTCCCCCCGCCGGAGATCAGAACCGCGATGTTGATGGGATGAAAAGACATATTTGGCCGCAGATGAACGCAGATAAACGCAGATGCAGAATTTCTTATCTGCGATCATCTGCGTCTATCTGCGGCTAAGAACTCATCGCTTTCACCGCCGCGGCGTCGCGGGCGCTGAGGTCGGGGTAGGCGGCGTCAGAGCCGACATCGGGTCGGCGTTTCCAACTGCGGGCGCAGGCGGCGTATTTTTCGCGGGCGTCCAGCACCGTCACCGTCTCGGCCGAATCATCAAACCGATGAAATCCACAGCCAACCACGTCTTCCAGATCAACCCCGAAAGGCGCGAGCTGCGCCTTGAGCTTACCCGGATAAACCACCTCCGCCTCGATCGCCTTGTTCAAGCCCTTTTCCTTCTTCAATTTATCGAGTTGCATCAACGCATTTTCGCGCAGGCCAAA
>JBGSMH010000195.1:0-6140 GCA_041740275.1 Phycisphaerae bacterium | reverse complement strand
GTGGGATTGTCGTATTCGGTTATGCCATCATAGGCATGTCCGGTCTGTGGGTCGTCGGGATGATAATCACCAGCGGGGGTCATGTTCGCGTCCTTCCTCTGATTCCAGCGGCAAGTTCGACGCCGCGTTCATTTCGCTCTTGGATCGCGTCAATGTGCGAATCAACATCGCGATAAACACGCCCAGGAAGAGCAGCAGCGCGATCTGGCTGAGCAAGCCGACATTCTCGAGATTAAACACTTCCTTGAAGTTCATCACATTCCAATATCTGAAACCGAGCCGATCGTTGGCCGGTCACTGCTGTGTCGTCGGGACCGTCGCTGGCACCGCCGGTGCGGTGGCGGGCTGTGTCGTTGTTGTCTCGGCTGCGGGCGCGGGCTTGTTCAGGTCCGTTCCCAGACGTTTCATATAGGCGATCAGCGCGATCACGTCCTTATCCTCCAGATCCGCCCTGCCATTGGCTTGGATGATCGCGTCGGAGATCTGTTTGGCCTGCTTCTTGGCGTCATCGACCGCAGTCTTGCGCTGTTCTTCGGTGTACGGAACGCCGACGCGCTTTAGTGCGAGCATGCGGGCCGGGATCGAGCTGTAGTCGATCTTTTTGACGAATAGCCACGGATAAGGCGGCATCAGCGTGCCCGGCGTGATCTGATTGGGATATTCAAAGTGCAACGCGTGCCAGTTTTCCTGCGGCTTGGTGACGCCCACTCGCGCCAGATCCGGGCCGATACGTCGGCTGCCCCATTGGAACGGGTGATCGTAGACCGACTCACCCGGCTTGGAGTATTCGCCGTAACGTTTGGTCTCGGGCAGGATCGGCCGGATCATCTGCGAGTGACAGTTGTAGCACCCTTCGGCGACGTAAATATCTCGTCCATATAGTTCCAATGGCGTATACGGTGTTACGCTGGCGATGGTGGGGATGTTCGAGCGAATCAGGAACGTCGGGATGATCTCAAAAAGACTGGCGATGATGACCGCGATCGTCGTGTAGACGGTGAACTTCACCGGCAAACGTTCCCACGCGCGATGCCACCAGAGTGTGCTGAAAGTGTCGAGTTTCTTACCGACGCCAGAGACGCCAACGAGTTTGCTCGGCGGGGGTTGTTCGGCGGCGTATTCGGTGGCGCTCAATGGGGGGGCTTGGTGGATAAACTCCTCATATTTATCCGGCCTGGACCGCCAGGTCATGTAGAAGTTGTATCCGCCGACCACCGCACCGGCCAGGAACACCGTTCCACCGATGGCGCGGAGCATGTACATGGGGATCAGGCTGGTGACCGTCTCCATGAAGTTGGGGTACATCAACTGCCCGGCGTCATCGACCGCACGCCACATCAATCCCTGCGTGATGCCGGCCACATAGATCGGGATGATGTAAAGCAGGATGCCGACCGTTGCCAGCCAGAAATGCGCCGTCGCGAGTTTGATGCTGTGCAGTTTGGTCTGGAAGATGCGTGGCAAAAGCCAGTACATCATTCCAAAGCTCATCATCCCGTTCCAGCCAAGCGCGCCCGAGTGAACGTGGGCGATCGTCCAGTCGGTGTAGTGGCTGAGCATGTTGACGCTCTTGATCGAAAGCAGCGGGCCTTCAAACGTGCTCATGCCGTAGAAGGTGATGCCGACGACAAAGAACTTGAGGACGGGGTCCTGCGAGACCTTGTTCCACGCCCCACGCAGCGTGAGCAGACCGTTGATCATGCCGCCCCAACTGGGCATCCACAGCATGACCGAGAACAGCATCCCAACCGTCGACGCCCAATCGGGCAACGCGGTGTAGTGCAGATGGTGCGGACCGGCCCAGATGTAGATAAACACCAACGACCAGAAGTGGAGAATGGAGAGTCGGTAACTAAAGACCGGACGTTCTGCCGCTTTGGGCAGGAAGTAGTACATCAGGCCCAGAAACGGGGTGGTGAGGAAGAACGCGACCGCGTTATGCCCGTACCACCACTGCATGAACGCATCCTGAACACCGGCATAGATCGGGTAGCTCTTGATCAGCGTCCCGCTGAACACCGGCGACCAGATGTTGTTAAAAACATGCAGGATCGTGACGGTGACGATGGTCGCGATATAGAACCAGAGCGCGACATACATGTGTCGCTCGCGGCGATGGATCAGCGTCATGAAGAAGTTAACGCCAAAAAACCCCAGCCACACCACCGCGATCGCCAGGTCGATAGGCCATTCCAGTTCGGCGTATTCCTTGCTCTGGGTGATCCCGAACGGCAAGGTCAACGCCGCACTGAGAATGATCAACTGCCAGCCCCAAAAATGCAGGATGCTGAGCTTGTCCGACCACATTCGGGCTTTGCAGAGTCGCTGGGTCGAATAATAGACGGCTGCGAAGATCGCGTTGCCCGCGAAGGCAAAGATCGCGGCGTTGGTATGCAGGGGACGCAACCGTCCAAAGGTGAGCCATTCCTGCCAGAAGTTGCTGGGGATGACCTCGCCGTTCCAGGTGAATTGGAAAAGCGTCACCCCTGCGACGGTCATTTCCAGGAGCGGAAACGCCAGTTGCAGTGCGATGATCAATCCGACCAGAAACGCGACGATCGACCAGACGAACATCGCCAGGGTAAACTTGCGGACGATCGCGTCGTCGTAGACGAAGGATTCGAGCTTGACGGTGGATGTACCCGGACGTGCGCCCGACGAGGCCGGGTCCAACGCGGTTGCGGTCATGTTTTGCTTCTCCGTGTCTTCGGTCGGTCCGACTGAAAAAACTGATCCCAACGCAATACAGGACCGACATATCCTTTTTATGAAAATCGGACAAGGTTGTCAATTGAATGATTCCCCACAATATGTGGCATTATGCCGCATGCGGCATTCCGTCGCAGCCTCGTATTCGGACCTAAAATGCGTTTGATCCCGTCCCATAGAGCCCATTTTCACCAACTGGAACGAATCCGCTTCTCCTTGGCCTGATCCCGTTTTCGCTGGTTTTCGGTCGCCCGGGCAAGCGCTTTCTTCTCCCGGCCAGTCAACGACTGCATCCCCTGCTCGGCGACCTTGGCGAGGATGCGATCGACCTCTTTCTGCTCATCGATTTCGCTTTGAAACGCTCGATCTTTCTGCGCCCTCCGGTACGCCATGATCTGCCGACTCAGCACCGGGCCTGCTAGCCACGGGGCGAGGTACCCGAATGCCAGCCCACCAAGGTGTGCCGCATCCGAAAAACTGCGGTCGCCAACGACGGTCAGGACATACAAGATCCCAAGTAATGCCGTGAATACCCGGATAGGAATGACCAGAAAGATGCGAACGTCGGGGTAGAGATACGCCACCGCGCCCAATGCCGCCAGAGTCGATCCGCTGGCGCCGATGAGAAACGATCCCCAGAAGCCGGTGATCGCGACCAAAAGAAAGTAGCACACCCCCGCAACCGCACCGCCCAGCGTGTAGAAGCCCAGGGTGCGACGCCAGCCCCAGCGTTCTTCCAGCGTGGGAAGGAAAAAGTAGAGCGCGAGCATATTGAAAAAAACGTGCCCACCGCCGCCATGAATGTATTGGTACGTCACCCAACGCCAGACGTGCCACCATGTGCCCGATCCGAAAGTCAGCGCGCCCCAATCGAGCATCGCGGCGTAGGTGTTATCGGAGACTTTGACCAGAAACAGCAGCAGGTTCACGCCGATGAGCGTACCGGTCAGCGTTGTCAGAGGTGGGAAGCGGATTTGCATTCCTCCGCGGCCGCCTTCCTCGCGATGATAATCCCGGTCCTGCCAACCCATATCCGGTCTCCTATTTGCCGCGATAAAACCGCTCATACATCAACAGCGTCGCGATCGTCTTGCTATCGACGATCTCGCCGCTGCGGATCGCGGCGATGCAGTCGTCGAACTTCATCGGCAGCAACTCGATCTGCTCGCCTTCGTCCAGGTCCGCCGACTTTTTGGTCAGCCGGGTCGCCAGATAGATGTGCATCTTTTCGGTCAATATCCCCGGCGAGGCATAAAAGCTGTGCAGGTGCTGCAATTTGCCGGCTTGATACCCGGTTTCTTCCAATAATTCACGGCCTGCGCAGTTCATCGGGTCTTCGCCGACCTCCAGCGTCCCGGCGGGCAATTCCAGCAGATATTCACTGACGGTATATCGGTAGTTGCGGATCATCAGGACAGTGTCGTCGTCGGTGATGGGCAGGATCACCACCGCACCGGGATGCACGCAGATCTCAAATTTATGCCGCTTTCCATCGGATTGGTCGCGAAGGTGATGCAGCTCCAGCCGGACTTTTTTACCGGCATAGAGCACCTGTTTTTCGATGATGTCGAAACTCATGCGGGGCATTATACGCTTGCCGCCGATGATGCCAGTGTTGGGCGGGGAGTTTGGACAATTCGCCAACCCCGAATCCTAACTTCAATCAATGTCGTCTTCCTCGTCCTTCGGATCATCGTCTCGACGGATCAATCGCACGGGCAACAACACGGCACCGGCGACGTTGTTGTAAAGGTTGCCGGCCATGTAGCGGAACATATCAACGGTCGGGCGGGCTTCGGGTTCATGCACGCGAAGCAGCGGGATGATCGCGGCAAAGCGCAGCACCGCACTGATCGCAAACAGAACTTCATAAAACGACAACGGTGCCAGCCAGGTGAGGCCGACGTCGTATTCAAAGTTGACCAGATTCTCTGCCACGATCCCGTAAAACAGCCCGCCGAGCATACCAGCGGTGTTGACGATCACCGCGTTGACCGCCATGTACGCACTGCCCCCGTGCTGGCCGGTCTCGTCGGTCCCGGAAAGCTCAAGCACCATGTTGAAATTGGCGATTTCCACGCCAGTCCACCACGCCGCCCCCACGCACGCCAGCACATATCCCAGCCATACCTGCCCGCTATTCATCAGCACCCAACCGATTCCCACCGGCACGATCCCGATCACCGCCAGCAGCATCGCGGGTTTCTTGCCGTAACGATCGATCGCCCGGCCCCAGATCGGCAATACGACCAACTGTGCCAAGAGCGGCATGACCAGCACGATCATCTGCACCTGCGTACTGCTGATCTTCAGATGGTCGATCAGATACTTGCTGACAAATTGCCCTTGCCCGGCGACCGAAAACCACAGGATCGCGGTACACGCACTAAACCACACGAATCGGCGGTTGTGCAGTGGGTGGGTCAGCATCTTCAAAAGCGGCTGACGTGGCTTGCGCTTCTTGACGTGGGGAACAAGACAAAACATGAGGATATCGACCAGCCCAAACAACGCCGCCCCACAGAAAATCGCCTTGCAGACGATCATCAGCGTGAGCGAGTCCGATTTGGCCCGAACGTAGTAATCGATGATCCACCCCGCCACCAACGCCGCAGGGATCGCGGTGAGGATGCCCCACTGTCGGCGTCGGGCAAAATATCGGCCACGCACGCGATCCGGCACGACGTCTGCCATCCAGCTTACCCATGCCGGGCTGCCCATCGCCTGACCGGCATTGGTGATAAACGTCAACACCAGGAATATCCCGATCGCCAGCGGCATCGCGTCGGGGCCCATCGACCAGATGATCCAGGTCGGCACCACGCCGATCACCAGCCACACAAGGCGGTTGGCGAATAACGCGATGAGGAAAATATTCTTTCTCTCCCCGGTCAGGTCCGTCAGATATGCCGCCGGAAGTGACAGCAACGCCGCGGCAAACGGCATCGCCGACAGCATTCCAAACTGAAATTCACTCAAGCCCAGCGAAGTCGCAAACACCGTCAGCGGCGCCCCCGCCAGCGCGTGCATCCAGACCGCTCCGAACAGCCACGCGACCGTCACCACAGTCATCGCGCGGCGAAGCGGTTGGCCGGACAGATTGGTCAGTACATCGGGATCGTCAGAAGGTGGTTGATCGTCTGCTGGGTTCACTTGCGCTACGGCGGCATCCTTGCGAGCCGGGGATTATATGTCCTGCCCCCACCAACGCAATTGCGCGCCCGGCCGCGCGGTCTGCCAATGATTCTGACGAACGCGGCAATATGCGGAACAGAGCTCACGATGGCACGAAGATGCCACGAAGGGCGCACGAAGGAATACGAGCGGCCTTCCAGATCCATGCGAATCACCGTTCGAGAAGGCGTCGGTCAATGAATCAAGCGGCAAAAGTCTTCTTCGTGCTTTCTTCGTGATCCCTTCGTGCCATCGTG
>JBGSMH010000194.1:0-11918 GCA_041740275.1 Phycisphaerae bacterium | reverse complement strand
GATTTCCGGTGGCATCAAAGCTCAGCAGCGCTGAACGCTGGACCGGGCAATAGAAGACCTTCGGGGATTTCATCAGCCCGGCGCGAAACAGGTCACCCCAAGAACCGCGCGGGGCGTTGTTGGCGGCAACGGTCGGATCGTTACGTGCGACCACATAATTAAACTGGTTGGCGCTAACGCCACCGGCACCTAAATAGCCCAGGGGCATATAACCCTTGAAGTCATTGGCGTAGAGCAATTCCATTTGCACGACGCTGCGCAGGTTGGCTTTGCATGCCGTCAGTTGTGCAGCTCGTCTGGCTTTTTGCACTGCGGGCAACAGAATCGATATCAGCACCGCAATGATGCCGATGACGACCAGCAACTCGACTAAGGTAAAGCCACGGTAAATCGGTTTACGAACCATTAACCAACTCCATCTGCCCAGAAGAGGCCTATAAAAATGCTGTCAGACGGTGACGAAAACGAATACGTCACCGTCATCTAGATCGATTCATTGTATGTTGTTTGGCCAATTTCGTCAAACGTTAAACGGACCGAGAAGTCTTTTAATACCCCCTGTAGTGTCAATCGCTATTCTCTGGCGTCAGCGTACTCGGCATCATACTTCTCCCAAATCCGTACCATCTCGCGAACGCGCATAGGTTGCGCAGTTGCCAAATCGACGTTCTCGGCGCGATCCACCGACATGTCAAAAAGTCCCCACGCATCCTCGGCAGAACCGACCGGGCTGGCGCTCGTGCCGCTGACGATCTTGTAATCGCCCACGCGCAACGCCCGGTTTTCGCTGTGGCGGTAATAGATGTGCGACCGCTCGATCGTCACGTCAGAATCAAACGCCGGAACCAGACTCTTTCCCGGTAGCGCCGGGGCGTGATCGGGCAGAGGCGACGGAAAGGCAGAAGCACCAGTGACATCCAGAATCGTCGGCAAGATATCGATCACATGCCCCGGCGTGTGCCGAAGCCCGCCGACCTGTTTGATCCCGTTTGGCCAATGGGCGATCAGGGGCGTGGAGATGCCGCCTTCGTTGACCCATATCTTGTGACGTCGAAACGGTGTGTTGGAACAGGTTGCCCATCCCGGCCCGAGGCATAAGTGTGTCTTAGCCGACCCGGGCGCGGCGGCGGGGTTGTGACCGTTGCCGCGGATCATGATCTCGGCACTGGCACCGTTGTCCGACAGGAAAAGGATGAGCGTGTCGTCAAATGCGTTCATCGCCCGAACCTGATCGAGCACGCGACCGATCTCGCGGTCCGTGCGGTCGATCATCGCGGCATGGATCGCCATCTTGGTGGCCTGAAAACGCTTCTGCTCATCGGTGAGCGAATCCCACGCGACGGCGTTGGAAACTTCGCCGGGACCGAACCGCTGGCCGTAGGCTTGGGTGTACCACGGAGCGTTAAGCGTCGGATCGCGAGGTGAGATGTCGGTGTTGACGATCCCCATTTGTTTCTGGCGTTCGTAGCGTTCCTGGCGCATCTGGTCCCAGCCACGATCGTAGCGATCCAGATACTTGTCGATGTCCGCCTGCTCGGCCTGCACGGGGAAGTGCGGGGCGGTGTAGCAGAGGTAGTGAAAGAAGGGGGCGTCGGCGTGGTGGGCTTGATGATCCTTCATGCACGCCAGCGCGTGATCGGTGATGGCGGTCGATGAAAACGTCGGCCCGGCGTTAGTGTCGAAGAAGTGGTGGAACTCGGGGATTTTGTAGCCCCAACTGATATCGAACCCGCCGTCGCGCGCGGGATCGAGCACATTGCCGATATGCCACTTGCCTGAGTGATAGCTTCGATACCCCAACGGTGCCAGATGGTGCGGCAACAGACGCACCCAGTCCGGTCGGTAAAACGTTTTCTGGTCCGGCGGGTCCATCGCGACCTGCTGCGCGTAATAGCCCGTCAGCAGACACGACCGCGTCGGCCAGCACCGAGCGGTCGCGTAGAACTGTGTGAAGCGCACGCCATCGTGCGCCAACTTGTCGAGCGTGGGCGTTTCGATCTCACTGCCGAAACAACCTAAGTCCGAATATCCCATGTCATCCAGGACGATCAGGAGGACATTCGGTTTGCGGCGCGTTTCAGGTGGCTGGGGTGACATATCGATCTTTAGCTAATCAATTCTGCCTCGATATTCAACACCTTGGCGATTTTCATGATCGTTCCGGCACGGTGTCCAATGCCCAACGCGAAATGGTGCGTCGGACCAGCGCCGCACCAGCGTTTCAGGAAGGTCCGCACGTCGGGTTTGAAATACCCACGCGTGTTGGTGTTGCCGGTGGCGGGGATCAAACCCGCGCCACTTTCGCCTTCGGTGACGATGAACTTAAACCGCCCGTTTGCGGTCTGTCCGCAACTGAGCATGGTGATCGGGCCTTCCTTGATATTGAACTCAACGGATGCGCCGCTGCCGGGCTTGCCGTGGTATTTCTTCAGACTGCGCACGACCGGTTTGCGGGCGGCGATATTGATATGGTGCGGGCCGTCGTGTCCGACGAGCACAAAGTCGTTCACAAAATCGACCGGATGGAACTCGGCAAAGCTCCCGCCGATATTCAGGCGGTCCATGATCAGCATCGCGACGAGGGTTTTGACGTCGTTTTCGCCGCACATCGGGAAGCCGGATGCGGTCAGCAACGAATTGCCGATGATGAAGTTGGTGACGAGCTTGCGCATTTCCGAGCCTTCCTCGGCCTCATAGTAATACGCCAGCCCATCCAGCTTCTTCTCATCAACAAACCGCTCCAGCGCCACCGCAACCCGGGCAGCGGTTTCCAAGTGTTCATCGGTTAGCTTGGTGGTGACCGGATCGACCTTGGGATCCGGGGTGTCAAAGAATCCAAGAATCTCTTTGGACTTGGCTTTGATTTCGGCATCGGTGACGGCGCGGTAGTGCTTCATCACCTCGTCAGGTTCGCACATCACGACGTGCAACCCGAATTGGTGAGTGAACATGGTCGGGTCGTGGTGCATGTCGAGCATGGCTTCAAGGGCGTGGCCCATCTGTCCGAGGCGCGCGCCTTTGAGATCGTGCAGCACGCGGGCGATGTCGCACCATTCGGCCAGTTCTGCATCGGCAAGTTTGTCGCCATGGAGATGACCCATGATCGAGGGCGGCGCGGCTTTGCCCACGCGCAGCGATACGCCTGAAAATTCTGAGATGGAGCAAATATTGTCGTTCAGCAACTGCATGTGCGTGGTCGCATTGGCGTAGTCCATCGCAGGCAGCGGCTGAAGTGCGACCAACACGATCGGCACGTCCAGTTCGCGAGCGATGATGCCCCAGGTGCTGCTGGTGGCGTAGGTGAGCATGTTGCAGAAGATCAGGTCGAGATTGGCGGCCTTGAGCTTTTTCACCGTCTCGTAGGCACTAATGGCGGTATCGACCATGCCGAAGTCAACGACTTCGATCGGGCCGTTGCTCTTGATGCGGTCGCGCAGTGTGCCGTGGTGGCGCATCAGTTCATCGAGCAACCCATCGAATTGTGGCCAATAGGTGTCGTGACCGACGCCAAACAGCCCGACCTTGGCCGCCAACGGCTTGCGGCGGGGCAACTGAACGGCGGGCGAATTACTTACATCACTCATTTCGATTCCTCATCTTCCTTAATAAAATTAGCTAGGTTAAGCGACTTCCAATGGTCGCCGGGGTGAATCAAGTTTTCAATGCCGCGTCGCGAGCGACAGTCAATATGTGTTGTCGCAGGTCTGTTCCGTCGGCATGGGGTTCAAAATTGCTACGTTGCATGAACAGGATATAGATCAAACCGTTTATCGGGTCGGCCCAGGCGTGTGTGCCGTGGGCGCCGCCGTGCCCGAAAGTGCCTTTGGAGAACATGCTGCTGCGAAGTTGCGGGGCTTTGACGACTGCAAATCCGAGTCCCCAGCTCATGCCTTCGACGAAGCCGGTTTCGATTTCGCCGCTTTGCGTGCGGGTCATTTCTTTAACCGATTTTTCGCTCAGCAGGCGTTTTCCGTTCCATGTCCCGCCATTGGCGATGAACTGATAGAAGCGAAGCGTGTCGCTGGCGGTCGAAAACAGTCCGCCGGACGGGCTTACCGTCAGCCGAGTCGATCCGACCGGGCCGTTGAGGTGCGCCAATGTGACGGGCGAGAGTTTTCGCGTCTCGGGGTCGAGTTTGTAGCTCTTGACGGTGCGCTTCAGGTGTTCGCCTTTGGGGTGAAACGTGGTGTCGAGCATCCCCAGCGGCTGGAAAAGGCGTTGGTCGAGAAATTGTTCGTACGGTTGCTTGCTGATGACTTCCACGATCCGGCCGATCGCGTTGATCCCGCTGTTGCTGTATTCCCATTTCAGCCCGGGTTGAAAACTCAGCGGCATCAGCGGATTGGTGCTGACCCAGTCGGCAAGTGACCCGCCTTCCCGCGGCATGGGCGCGTTGGGCAACCCGCCGGTGTGCGTGAGCAGATCGCGAATCGTCAGCGGTCGGTTTGGCCGCTCCAGGACCATGCGATTTTCGTCCTGGCTCTGAATAACCCACAACTTCTCAAACTCAGGCAGATATTTGTAAACCGGATCCCCGACCGACACTTTGCCTTCATCGACCAGCATCATCAGCAATGTTGCGGTCATCGGTTTGGTGATTGAGGCGATCCAGTAGAGGTCGTCGAGCTTGGCGGGTCGGTTCGCATCAATATCTGCCAGGCCTGTGACCTGCTGGTGCAAGATCTGATCGCCGCGCGCCAGCAACATCACCGCACCAGAGACAAGCCCGTCATCGACCGCTTTTTGCACGATGCGTTTCAGCGGTTCAAGCGTGGGCTTTTCGGTTGGGATCGCGGCAGTTGGCGTGGGCATGGAGGGCGATTCTATCAAGCGTTTGACAGTTTTCAACGCGAGGTCTATTCTGAACTATTCACACATGAGGAGACGATCATGACCAGTTTTACGCGCACACTGATCGGGACATTGGCTAGTGTCGGGTGTTTGGCATCAATCGCAATCGCCGAGGGTTTGAAGAATCTGCCCCCGACAGAAAAACCCCGAATCACCGTGACGGATATCACCTGGCCGGCGGAAGTCGGGCAGGCGGAAGTCTGCCTCTGGCGCGATGACAAGATGGCGGCGGTCACGATCACCATCGACGACAACAGCGCTCCCGATCACGACTGGTGGCTGGCGGCAGGCAAAAAGCACGACTTCCCCTTCACCTGGTTCGTCATCTCCGGGCGGGTTGATGCGGGCAACGCCTATTTCGGCACATGGGCAGGTTTTCAAAAACTCCTGGACGCCGGCCACGACGTGCAGTCACACACTTTCGACCACTTCGGCCAGATCAAAGGCCCGGTCTTGGAGACAGAGGAAAACTATACCCGGGCGATCAAGGACATTGAGGCCAATCTGAAAGACCATCGCGTGAGGACGCTGGCGTACCCGGGTGGGCAGAATGCCAAAAACGATCCGGCATTGGCGACGAAGCACTACATCGCTGCTCGCGGCGGAACCGGACACCTCAACGATGCCGCCAAAGTCAATTATATGGACACCAACAGCCTCAGCGGTACGCCGAGAATTGAAGCGAGTCACTGGGCGGGAATGACCAATCTGATCGAGCAGAATCCAGCGAGAAAAGCGGTGTATCGTGGTTGGGCGTCGGTCCATTATCACGGTCTGACCAATTCCGGCGACCCGAGCAAAAACCAACACGACAAGGTCACCGCGTTTCTGGATTACCTGTCCGAAAACAAGGACAAATACTGGGTCGGCACGTTTACAGATGTCGCGACCTACGGGCAGCAACGCGATACCGCCAAACTCACGAGCAAGTTTGATGCCCCCAAGACAATCACGCTGAGTCTGACTGACGCGATGGACGACACGTTGTTTGCCGAGCCATTGACGATCAAGGTTCGGGTCGATCCGAAGTGGACCAACATCTCCGCCAAGCAGGCGGATCGCGATCTGAAGATCAGCCGCGTCGAACATGACGGCGGGGCGTTTGTGCTCGTTCCAGCCATACCCGATCGCGGCGATATCATCGTGACCGGTCAATGAACATGGCCCAACCCATGCCTGAGCCGATCAGAGACATCCCCTACGGCGGCGGCCACGAACGCAACGTCGGGGATTTGTTCCTGCCTGAGAAACCGCGCGCCGGTGCGCTGCCCGTCATGCTGATCCATGGCGGGGGATGGAACGGGCTGTTCAAGGAGTCGTTCAGGAGTTTCGCTGGACCGTTTAATGATGACGGCCGCGCGGTCTTCAATATCAACTACCGCCTGCTCGATCACGCGCCGTGGCCAGCGTGTGTCGATGACTGTGTACGGGCGGCAAACTTTATCCGTGAAGGACACCTGTCGCGGTACGGCGTACCCGCAGCAGACAAAGTGCTGGTCTGCGGTGCGTCGGCAGGAGGGCATCTGTCGATGATGACCGGCCTGCGACTTGGCAAGAGCCGCTGTGAAGCGACGATCAACGTTTCGGGTCCGTCCCGGATGGATTTTCCCGGGGGGTCAAGCAAGCCGCATTTTGAATCCGCGGCATTCGCCTCGCATTTTTTTGGACGCCCCATCGAACCCGACGAACACGCCCGCTTGCTGGACACCATCAGCCCGGCCAGGATCGTCACGCCCGATGCGCCGCCCCTCTACTGCATCCACAGCGAAAAAGACGAGCTGATCCTTCCCTCCCATTCGAGACTGGCGATCGAGGCTTGGCGCGCTCAAGGCGTTGAAGCCGATGGCTGGTTCTTCGAAGGCGTCGGCGAGTTTCATGGCTTGTGGACCGATGGCGACCTCACCTATCGAACCCTGTTGCCGGTCGTCAGCGACATCGTGCATAGCATCCTTTCCCGTCTGAATCCCAACCCAAGACCACTATGAAAAAGCTCCCCCTCCGAAATCTCACATTGGAAATCAGCCTCAAGCCCTTCTTTTCCGTCACCGATGAGGCGATCGAAAAGACCTGTCGGCAGGCGTTCGAGGACTGGCGACAACTCATCAAGTGGGCCGATCAGGTGTCGATCATGTTCTGGACCGGGGACGGGACCGAAATCCTGATCTACGACGGCGATCTTGATCGCGAGATGGAGTGGGCGCGGTACATCGGTTCGGTCAATCCCAAGTGGGAAGTGCCCGGGGACCCGGAGAAGAAGTCGATTCACGCGCGACCCTATCTTTACACCGAAAAGCCTGCGGTCATCACCTATCGCGACATGAAACGCATCATCGCGGCGATGAAGCGCATCGGCACGGAAATGACCGGCAAACCCGTTCGCGTTGGCGAAACCTTTGACCCGGGCACCGAGTTCGCCAAATCCGACTTCAAGTACAAATGGCACAACGAAATCTGCATGGCCAACACCGGCGGACCCAAGAGCTTTGCCTGCTGTTACGCGGTGCTCGACGGGGACGACCGTCGCTATGCCGGTTTTCCCAACGGCATCCCGCAAGGCACCACGCTCGGAACGTTTCTGGGTCGTCAGTGTCAGCACATGTTGACCGATCTGGGATTTGATTACATCTGGCTTTCCAACGGCTTTGGCTTCGGGTTAGAAACGTGGATGACCCGCGGGCCGATGTTTGATGGCACGAAGTTCGACGCCTCGCAGGCCAACGAAATCCGCGAAAAAATCCTCAATTTCTGGCGGACCTTCCGCGCCGAATGCCCGGATATCCCCATCGAGACGCGTGGAACCAATCTGACGACCGGTATTGATCTGGCGTCGGACGCCGTACCGCTGGCGGAGATCTACGACGGCAATTTTAAGATGGTCCCGCCCCCCAATTCGCCGTGGGCGGCGCTCAATAGCGACTTTGGGCTGGAAATGACTGGCTTCATGTCGCACATCGCCAAACTGCCCGGCGACCACGACTATCCGTATCGCTTTTACACCCACGACGCATGGTGGCACAACAGCCCGTGGCTCGATCGCTACGCCCGCGAGCCACACGATATCTATATGCCCCTGTCGGTCTCCCGAATCGACGCCAAAGGCAATATCGAAGTCCCGTCGCGACTATCATTTCTTTCGATCGATGATTCTCTGGGGCAAATGCCCGAACAGGTGCCCAATGAAGTGATCCCGCACATTCAAGAGGCATTTCGGCGCGCTCCTGATGCGGCGAGCCCGGTGGTGTGGGTCTACCCGTTTGATGAGTATCACCGGATGACCTTTGACGATAAGCCCGCCCGCATCGATGAGTTGCTGTTTGCCGATTGGTTCGTGCGATCTGCAATCAACAGCGGGCTGCCGGTTAATACTGTGGTGTCGTCCGCCAACTTCCTGGCGACGCTGAAGGACAAGTCGATCTATGCCCAGAGTGTGCTGCTGACGCCTGTACCCGATGCCGGGACGAAGCTGTCCGACGCGATCTGCGAACATATCGAAAATGGCGGGAAGGTTTTGCTGTACGGGCCGGTGCGAAACGCCAGCGATCGGCTGCTAAAAATACTTGGATTGAACAAGGCCGACCCGATCGACGGCACGTTTACGGTCGATCTGGCGTTTTGCCCTGACGAATTGTCGAAGAACGCCTATCCGACGCACATGCTGCATCGCCCGATCATGAATGCCGGTGGGTATGACGCGGTAACCGTCGCCAATGACGCGACGGCGCTGGCCAGCGTTGTGTCGGCGTCCAAAGAAAAGCGGGCGGCATCGGTTTATCGGGCGGATCCATCCTGGAAAGCCGGTGCGGTCGCTTGGGTGCGCGGGACCAACGCCAGTCAATATGTGCTCGATGGCGATCTGATCTCGGGCAAGGCGCATCTGCCTATCTCCGACGATCCTGCCACCCATTTCCATGCCGATCATCTGATGCGTTTTGCGCTGGATCGGCTGGGCTGGTCGTTCACCTTCAACCGCCGCAGTGCATCACAAAAGACGCCGATCACGTTTATCGCGCGCAATCGCGGGGCGTTTTACTATTCTGGTTTCTCACAGGATACGACGGTCGAAGTCGCGCTGCGATCGCCGCAGGGGATGCCGATCTTCCTCGGGCAGGAAGCCGAAATCATTGGCGGAAAGGCGCGGTATCACATGCCCCGCGCCTGGCGTCGCGAGTGCCGGTTCTTTATTGACCAACCCGATGGCGGGATCGTGACCTGGCACGAGAACACGGCTGAGATGATCGGGCTCAAACGCCGGTGTCGTGTTACCGGACTTGAAAACGCCACCGTGCGGTTCTATGCAGAACCCGACCGCAAACCTGTCAGTTTCGTCATCAATGGCAGTTATCCGTACTTCCAGGGACCGTTTGCCGACTTCAAGGAAGTGGATGACGCCTTCGGCAAGCATTGGGTTTGCTCCGGCCTAACAGGCACGCTCTTGATCGGCTATTGAATGCCTGTTTTGATCCATTTTTGAATCAACCGAGAAGTCAAATATTGGATCAATTGATATCCTCAGGTCAAGTTGATATGATACGCCCCTATCTAACGAATAGGATCATATTCACATGACTACATCGAACCCTCCCACTCGTCACGCCGCCGTCGGGCTTCGTGATATTGCCGAACAATTGAACGTATCGGTTTCACTGGTCAGCAAAGTGCTCAGCGGCCGACTCGGGACCAGCGGTGCCAATGTCACCAAGATTCGCGCCATTAAGGAAAAAGCACGCGAATTGGGATACCAAAAGAACCTGCTCGCCGAAGCCCTTCGCACCGGCAGGCAGAATGTGCTGGCGCTGTTCCTGCACCGTCATGGCGAGCCAGGCAGTGGCATCGTGGATCAGATGATTATCGGCATCGCCGAAGAAGCCGCCAGCGCCGATCAACGACTGGCGATTCACTACTACGAATCCCCACAAGAATTCCGCGCCTTCATCCCCCGCATTCACCCCAACGCAATCGACGGCATCCTGCTGGGCGGCGTTCCGCACTTTGAGATCATCGACGATCTGAAGTCGATGTACGCTCGGCGAGTCCCTATCGTCAGTGTCCACGACACCCAGCTCGATCCGCAACTGCCCAATATCGGCATCGATCAGCGCGAAGTCACCCGCATCGCCACCAATCACTTGATTGACCAAGGCTGCAAGTCGATCGCGCACATCCGCGTGATGGCCTCCAGCACGCCTTTGGCGAACAATCGCTTCGAAGGCTACAAGTTGGCACTGAAGGATCGCGACATCGATTTCCGACCCGAATTGGTCGTCGAAGCCGAGAACTTCACCTACGAAGTTGGCGTCGATGCGGCTACGCGACTGCTCAAGTCCGGCGTCAAGTTTGATGGCGTGGTCGCCGCCTGTGACACCCACGGTCTGGCGGTGATCAACACGCTGGTTCGTGCCGGAATTCGCGTCCCTGAGGATGTCAAAGTCACCGGCGTCGACAACGCACCATTCTGCCGGTACGGATTGGTCGAACTGACGTCCGTCTCTCAAGAATTCCAGGTTCGCGGCGGGCTTGCCGCCCGGATGCTGCTCGACAGCCTCTCGGGCACGCCGATGTCCTCGTCCAGCGTTCCCCCGGCAATCTCAGTCCGCCGATCTACCGAGCGGTAATCGCAAAGTCATGCTCACCTAAATCAATCCCCGCGGCGGCAAAAAGGGCGCGGGATTTGACCAGGGTCTCGGCGTATTCGGCCTCGGGCGTACTGTCGGCGACGATCCCGCCGCCGACGGGGATGTATACCCGGTCATTTGCGATCGTCATGGTGCGAATCGCCACGCTCATTTCCATCGTCCCGTCGCGGCCGATCCAGCCGATCGCGCCGCAGTAGACGCCGCGCTGGACCGGCTCGAGTTCGTCGATGATCTGCATCGCCCGGATCTTCGGACACCCGGTGACCGAACCGCAGGGAAAAGTGGCCTTTAGGATGTCGGTCAGATTGACCTCATCCCGCAAAATCCCTTCGATCGTCGATACGCCATGGTAGACGGTGGGGTGGCTCTCGATTTGTCGAGGCTCGGTGACGCGAACCGTGCCGATCTGACAGATGCGTCCCAGATCATTGCGTTGCAGATCGACGATCATCGCCAGTTCGGCGCGGTCCTTTTCGGAGAGTTCCAGTTCAAGATCCATGCCGGGCGCGCGTGGGCGGGTGCCTTTGATCGGACGATTGACGATCCGCCGCCGGCCATCGGGGAGTCGATCGACGCGGAGAAACAGTTCGGGTGAGTTACTGATGACCTGATGATCGCCAAAATCGAGGTATGCCGGGTAGGGGGCGGGAAAATGCCTGAGCAGGTGGTCAAAGATCGCCACCGGCGAGCGGAGCAGCGGCGCAGCAAACCGCTGCGACAAATTGACCTGAAAAATATCCCCCGCCCGGATGTAGTCAATCGATCGCGCGACCGCGTTGAGATACGCCTGGCGGGTGAAGGTGGAGCTTACGCTGGCCACTGTTGGCGTGATCGTCGGTATCTCACCGGTGCGACGCGTAGAAGCCTTTGTTGGCGACATTGCAATCACGGGCAATTGCAGGTCATTGGTCGCTCGCGCCGGCAATTCCTCAAAAACCTGCCCCAGTTCGTACCCCAAATAACCGGCCCACACTTCGTCTGATGTCAATTCGCCCGGATCCAGCCGCGCCAGTGCACTGAGCAGGTCCGACCGTGCGACCACCGCGCGATCGGAAGCAGCGACTATCAGCGGAGAATCGGCGGACCATTTCATGAAGAACGGGAGTGTACCGATCAAGCCCCGTGCGTCGAATCGTCGCACATGACGCTTATCTTCGATTCCTGGAAGACTTGCAGACTTTCGGCGATCGTCCGGTTTTGATAGCCTTCCATTTCCGTCATCAGGCGAGAGACGGCAGGTCCAAAAAAGAGGCAACAAAAAATTCTCAGCAGTCTCCCACTTGCGGGTTGAATCATCCTGTATATAATAAAGGACAAAAAGGTCCGCTGGTCTTTTTGGCCTTCGGATCAAGCACTGAAAAAGGCAGGTTGACTATGAGTTTTGAAGACGCAAAAGTTAGGATTTTGATCGGTAAGCCAGGTCTGGACGGGCAC
>JBGSMH010000193.1:0-21919 GCA_041740275.1 Phycisphaerae bacterium | reverse complement strand
GCCATCGCGAGGACCGTTGCCGCGCGGGCCTTCGCCGTCACGCGGACGCTCGGCGATCTTCTCCTTGAGAATGGCCTTCTGATCGTCGGTCAGGATCGCTTCGATCTGACCATGGACCATTTTCATGAACTCCCCCATCTTGGCCCGACGCTCTTCGGGGGGCAGGTCTTTGACTTCCTTCATGAGTGCTTCGCGTTTTTCGCGATTGGCATCGCGGATGCCCTTGATCTTCTCCTTCTGGTCATCGGTCAGGTTCAGTTCTCCCAGAACCTGCATCATCCGATCGCCGCGGGCACCGGCCTCGGGACGCTGGCGTTTTCCGCCTTCGGCGGCTTCCTTACCTTCGCCTTTGCCGTCACGTTCGCGAGCCCGTTCCTGTTGACCTTCGCGGGCCTTTTCCGGCTTGTCCCCGTCGGCGGCAAACGCCGTTCCCGACACGCAAACCATGGCCGCACCAAGAGTTAACACCGACAGAATCTTCGATACTTTTCGCATAGCAATTTCCTTTCGTTGCTGACTACTAAACGCCCACTCGGGCAGAATATTCTATAAAAATTGGTACGCCCCGTGTAAGTCCGATTCATTCTCACCGGGCAATTCTACGCCCGCATCGTGTCAACGCCCCCCATTAGCAGTAGAATCCCCGATCCTATGCCCAAAATGCTTGCCGTCGTCTCTGTGCTCGGAAAAGACCAAAAAGGGGCCGTCGCGCTCTTTGCCACCTACCTCGCCGAGCGCGGGATCAATATCGAGGATATCGAACAACGCGTCGTTTACGGGCTTTTTGTCATGGACATGCTCGTCGATCTGCGCGATATCACCGTCGACCTGTCCGACCTGATCACCGGCCTCCTGGAAACGGGCAAAAAGATTGACATGGATGTCCGCGTCCACCTGCACAGTCAGCGCAAACCCCGCAAGATCGCGCTATTGGTCAGCAAGGAAGACCACTGCCTGCGTCAATTGATCGACGACCAGAAGGCCGGGCAACTGCACGGCGAATTGGCGTGCGTACTCTCGAACCACCCCGCACTGGAGCCGATCGCGACGGCGGCGGGTCTGCCGTTCGCCTGGAAGGGACACGACGACCTGGCCGCCCATTTCGCGTGGCTGGACGAAGAACTGGCCAAGCGGCAAGTCGACGTGGTGGTGCTAGCACGATACATGCGTATTCTGCCGCCGCAGATCGTGCGGAAGTTTCAGTTCAAGATCATCAACATTCACCCGTCGCTGTTGCCTTACTTCCCCGGTGCGGCACCGTACAAACAGGCATTCGAGTCCGGCGTCCGCGTCAGCGGCTGTACGGCGCACTTCGTCACCGAACAACTCGATCAGGGACCGGTCATCCTCCAGGACGTCTTCCACATCGACGTCGGCAAGGACGCGCTCGAAGACGTGAAGGAAAAAGGCCTGTCCCTCGAAGCCAACGTCCTCAGCAAGGCTGTGCAACTGTATCTGAACGAAGAACTGGTCGTGGTTGAAGGCAAAGTGATCTTTAAGCCGGGGATCAGTCGGTTTTTTCAGAGTAGGGAGTAGGGAGTAGGGCTTGGGGCTTGGGGAATTGCGACTTTGGATTGGCGATTTGCGATGTTCTGAAATTTGAACTTTTCGATTCGCGATTTTTTTAACTCATAAGCCCGGAGCCGAACACCTTGCATCCGCCTTATCCCCAGTCCCTAAGCCCCAAGCCCCAAGCCCTACGATGAGCTACCCCACCGGACAAGGCTACTACCACGTCGAAGCGCACAGCGCCGATCTGCTGAAGCGCGCGGGGCTAACCGATGCGATGAGCGTGTTCGATCATCCGAAGATTCAGCCGTGGCGATCGATCCGGGAGCGGGAAAACTGCGTGCTGGATCTGGAAGACGGCACGCGTCTCCACATCAAGCGCAATCAGGCCGGGCATCGCGGGGTGGATGATGAGGTGGCGGGGATTCGGGCACTGCAAAAAGCCCATATCGAAACCGTCCCCCTCTGCGGCTACGGACGCCTGCACGATGGCCGGGGGTTTGTCATCACCGAGAACCTCGACGACTTCGAAGATTGCGAAAAACTGCTTAAATCCGGCACCGCGTTTGAGACGCTACTACTCCCCACCGCAATCGTCGCCGGGCGACTGCACGCCGCCAAGCTGCATCATCGCGACCTGTACATCGGCCACTTTTTTGCCAATCTCGCCGCCGACCCGATCGCGATCCGTCTCATTGACGCCGCCCGCGTCAAACCGCTGCCGCGATTCTTCCAGAGGCGCTGGCTGGTCAAGGACGTGGCGCAGTTCGTCTTTAGCCTGCAAAAAATCGGCATCGACGCGCAGACGATCAATCGCTGGATCATCGAATACGCCAAACATGCCGATCATCCCGTGACAGATCTGTTCAAGCGCGGCGTCTATTCCAAGGCCAACTGGATCGCACGGCATGACGCAAAATTGCGGCGGGACAACCCCACGCGTAACGTGATGATCGACCGATGAACGTATTGCTGGTCATCCTCCACGCCAACCCCGCCCGAGGCGGCGCAGAGAGCTATTGCGTCCACCTGTTTCGATCGCTTCGCGCCCGGGGCGTCGACGCCCGCATCGCCGCCGCCACGTTTGACCCGTCGATCGAACCGGCCCACCGCGTCCAGTTGCCGCTCAAAGGTATGACCCGCTCGGGCAAGTATCGCGGGTTTCTCGATGCGCTGGACTCGCACCTAAAAAAGTCGTCGCACGACATCGTTCACGCGATGCTGCCGGTGCGCCGATGCGACATCTATCACCCGCAGGCCGGGGTCGAATCGGTCTCGCTCGCCGGTTTGCCCAAGTTCAAACAGCTCACCGGCGGCAGGCGGGTGCTGTTTGCGCAGATCGAGCGGACTCTCCTCGAACACAAGCGCCCGCCGGTCGTGTTGTGCATGTCGGAGCGATCCAGACAGCAGACGCAGACCGCATTCCTGATCGACACCACCCGGCTGATCACGCTCTATAACGGCGTGGAAAGCGATCGATTCGTCCCCACCGACGCCCCCGCAGAATCCCCCGCCCGCCTGGTCATGGTCGGACACGATTTTGCCCGCAAAGGCGCCGACCTGGCGATCCGTGCCGTCGCACACGTGCCCGAGGTTGTGCTGGATATCGTCGGCAAGGACGACCCGGCCATCTACATCACACTCGCCAAGGAACTTGGCGTCGCCGACCGTGTGCGGTTTCTGGGCGTAAGAAGAAACGTCGAGAAACTCTTCAGTGGTGCGATCGCACTGATTCACCCGGCGCGATTCGAGCCGTTCGGCATGGTCGTACCCGAAGCGATGCTGATGGGCCTTCCGCCGATCGTCTCCAAAGCCAGCGGTGCCAGCGAGATCGTTCGCGACACCGTCGATGGACGCGTTGTTGAGGCCGATGATGGCTTTGCTGGTGCGATTCGCGAGGTGCTCGCAAAACACGCCGCAATGCGTGCCGCGTGCCTGACCCGACGCACCGAACTATCGTACAAGACCCATCTGGACAAACTGCTGGACATCTATGAGCACATCATCGACGCCCGGCGGTAAACATTTCCTGCTGGCACTGCTGGTCGCGGCGACCGTCTTTGCCTGCGTCGCACCGACACTGCGATGGCCTCAACTGACGGGTGGGAACGAAAACATCGTCATTCAGACCGCCCTTGAAATCCGTCGCGGCGGGCCGTGGCTGGTGCCCGACATGCTGGGTGAACCGCGCATCAAAAAGCCGCCCCTGGTCGCGTGGATCACCGCTTTGACACTGAATCAGCAAACGCTCGACCGACTCGACGACCCAGTGCATCGCGAGCAGGCGTATATCGATCTGGCGTGGCAAGTCCGCTGGACCGGATTGCTGGCCGGTTGCGTGACGATTCTGGCGACGTTCTTCCTTGGCAAGGCCCTGTTCGAGTCCCGTATCGGCCTGGCGGCGGCGGCCGTGGTGGGCACGACCATCCTGTTTCAGAAATACATGCGGCAAAGCACCAGCGACGTCCACCTGGCGATGTGGGTGACGATCGCCAACGTCGGCTTCGTTTGCGCGATCCTGCGCGGACGCATCTGGTCGGGCGTGATCGGCGCATCCATCGCGACCGGGTTGGCATTTTTGTGCAAAGGCCCGGTGGCGCTGCTGGAGACAGTTTTGCCGGCGATCATCATGTTGCTGCCGATCCCGATGCTGAAGGGAACGCCAGACGAAGACAGGACGACCAGGCCATGGCGCGCGCCGGTCTGGGTTGGGATTGGCATTTTCCTGTTGATCGCCCTTCCGTGGTTTGTCCATGTGCTTTTGACGGTCCCGAATGCCGTAGCGACCTGGACGACCGAAGTATCGCGCCAAGGCGCAACCGGGCTGGGCCCCGATTCGGTCTTCACCTATCTATTGCGTATCCCGATGAACTGGCCTTGGATTGTCATGCTCATCGTCGGGTTCATTTTGATACTCCGCTCGCGATCCCGCTCCGACTATTACACGCTGGCGATGCTGCTGATCCCCATCGCGATCCTGACCCTCGTCCCCGATCGAAAAGAACGCTACCTCCTCCCCTTCGTCGCCCCGGCGGCGGTGATGTGCGGCCGTGGGATCGTCGAAGTGCTCCGATCTTTCGCCGCGAGTCGCTGGATCGTATCGATTCATTGGCTGGTGCTGGCCAGCGTGTGCATCGGCTTCCCGCTGGCCGGGGCGTATCACCCGGACTTGATTCGCGTCGATGGGACGCACTGGTTTCCCGTTGCGTTGGCATGGTGGGCCGTGGTGGGGTTTGCGTCGCTGATCTTGCTCGGGGCGTGGCTGCAAAAGTATCTCCACGCGGCGTTTGTCATCGTCACATTCGCATCTGTACTCGCCTTGCAGGCGTTACTGAATTTCGCCTACGCCGACTCCCCCAGCGGCCGAAGTGCGCTCAAGGTGCTCGCCGACGCCATCCGCACGCAGGCCCCAAACGCACGGGTTTACGATTTCGATGACGAAGTGCGCATCGATGAAGAACTGGCGATCTATCTCAACCGCACCATCACCCGCGCCGACCCCGCCACGCTCACCCCAACCGACACGCCGATCGTCTACGTGACGCGGCAATCCCGTGACGAACCCGATATCGTCCCACCCGCCGGTTGGGTGTTTGTCGCGAAGGTGAAGGATCGCAAGAACCATTGGTGGGCGTTTGTGAAGCGACCGTAGTGAGGGTGATTCTGTTCAAGAAACACCGGTTCCAAGCGACCGGGCTAAAATCGCGATTATCGCAGAACGACAGGCTTGGGATTTTCATCCTCGCGAACAAGTGCGCCGCTGGCGTTGGCGCAGCAATATTGCCCCGCCAATCAGGAGCAGAGCCGACGCCGGCTCGGGTGCCGCTGGGACGTACTGATAACCAATCAAATCGAGCGCTCGGATGTCGGCCGCGGTGATTGGATGGATCTGTCCGCCATAGATCGAGCCATCCATCGCTCCGAGCAACTGCCCAGTAAGGTCGTCGTTCTTCCAATGACTTGCTTCGTCGCCATCTCCGGTGAGCGTACCGGTGCCCAATCCCGTTTCCGTCAGCAGATCGTCAAAAATCGCTACGCTGCCCGTGTCGAGGAATCGCGGGAAACTTGTGAACTCGGCAAGCGTTGTCGGGTCTTTCCCGGCCACGCCGTCGCGGAACCGAAACAGGTCCAGTGGCGTGATGACCGTCTCGCCGATCGTTGCGGCGTCCTTCATGAGATCGACGCCGTCGACCGCGGAGATGAACCCCAGCGCATGCCCAATCTCGTGCGCCGCAACCGTCTCAAAGTCGATCGTCCCCGGCAACACGCCGTCGCTATTGTCGAAATCAAAAGCGATCGCGTTGTTGAAAGTGATGGTGGAATCGGTCGGACCGTACACCGCGTCGAGGTTAATCAGGTCCATGTACCCCAGGGCTTTGAAGTTGGCTTTGGTGGCACTGAACTTGCCGTTAAAGACGATGCCCGCCGGCAACGTCTTGTTGAACTGCGCGAGCGTAGGCAGTGCGGCTACAATCGTGTCGTCCGCCTCACCCGCGGCGGCGGCGACGATCTTGCCGCGAAAGAAGTCGTAATTGGCCTCGAACTTCACCGACTAGGCGTGGCCGATGTGGTTGGGGGCAAACCCGCCGGTCAGCCCGGCGGCAATGTTAATCGTGATGTTATTGGTGAATTTACTCGACCAAGCCTCTCCCGCCCGGTTGAAGGCCGCCAATGCCGCCGGATTGGCGGCGAGCCCGGCGTCGGGCGTCACCACGATCACCATGCCCATCGAACAAGGCGCAACCAGACCGATCAGCGCAGCCACTCGGGCCGCGAGCAGATTAGACATCTTTTGCCTCCGCGAATTGTTTCCCCCGCAAACTGTTCGCGATGTCCAGTGCTGGATTACCAGCTCAGAGTCCGAGTCGTTCCTTCCACGCCTTCAACTGCTCGTCGAACGGCTTGCCCCCAGCCGCGCCGGCGCTTTGGTAGCGCTTGACGACGTTGTGGGCACCGAGGCAGGTGTAGACATCATTGGTGATTTTCGATTTGGGATTTGCGATTTGCGAATGCGACGCTTCGATCACCTCATTGAAATCGTCCACGCTCAATTGCTCAAGTTTCCACTTCCCCTCCTTCTCACAGCGGGCGACCAGTGTGCCGACGATGTGGTGGGCGGTGCGGAACGGGATGCCGTGCGTGACCAGGTATTCAGCGAGGCTGGTCGCATCGAGAAACCCGCGGTCGAGCGTGGGTTCGATCCGTTCCTTGTCGAACGATGCGCTGTTGACGATCGCCGCCGCCATCGTGAGGCAACTGCTGACGGTGTCGTACGCGCGGAAGACGATGCGCTTGTCCTCCTGCAGGTCGCGGTTGTAGCCGATGGGCAGGCCCTTGAGGATCGTCATCAGCGCGAACAGGTCGCCGTAGACGTTGCCGCAGCGGCCGCGGATCAGCTCGAGCATGTCCGGGTTCCGCTTCTGCGGCATCATCGAACTGCTGGTGGTGTACCGGTCGGCGATCTTGATGAACCCGAACTCGGTCGTCATGTAAATGATCCACTGCTCGGCCCAGCGAGAGAGGTGCATTGAGATCATTGCGAGACTGAACACGAAACGAACTGCCTGATCACGCGACGCTGTTCGTTCGATACTGTTCCCGGGCGGTGCAGCAAGTTCGAGCGAATCTTCAACGAGCTTTTGTGTCCACCCGAGCGCAAGTGATGAGCCAGCGATTGCGCCACTGCCAAGCGGGCTATCGTCCTCGTCGAGATCGTACCTGCTGTCGGTCATCCCGAAGCCATCTCGGTAGAACATGGTCGCCCATGCAAGCGCTTCCGCTCCGGCACATATCGGTTGCGCGCGTTGAAGGTGCGTAAACGATGGCATCACAACATCGGTTGAGCGTCTAGCCAACGCCACGAAAGACTTTGTGATGTCAGCACACTGCGCAGCGATGGCATCGCTGGAACCGCGAATCCAGAGCTTGAGATCCAACGCCACCTGATCGTTCCGGCTCCGCCCCGTGTGCAGCTTCCGTCCCGGCTCGCCGATGCGTTCGGTGAGGGCACTTTCCACGCACATGTGGATGTCTTCCAGCTCCGGCTTGAACCCCGCCCACTTCGGCCCGTCCTTGTCGATCTCGGCCTCGATCTCCTTCAGGCCCTTCACGATCGCGCCCAAGTCTGAGTCGGTGATCAGCCCCACCTTCGCCAGCATCGTCGCGTGCGCGATGCTCCCGGCGACATCCACCTTGTATAGCCGCCAGTCGTAGCTCATCGACTCGACAAACGCCTGCGCGATCGCGTCCGTCGCCTCCCCGATCCGGGCTTGCCATGATTTGTTTTGAGGGATGTTCATTTTTACACGCTTAAATACACAAGTACTTGAAATATAGAGGTTTATGAAACAAACAGTGTTGCCCAAACGGGTAACTTTTAATAAGGCTTCTATGCCCAAATCGGCACATATCGGGCATGCTTTCTCGAATCTCCAACCTTTGCATCCAGTTTAATGACACCGGCCTCGACCGTGAGCGAAATAATTTGCGAGACTGTCGCGGCTTTGTTCTCAGGAAGTCGGAACCGATCGCGAAGTGATTGGTTGGTCATTCGCCCTGACATCACCCATTTTAACACACAATGCTGGTAACACGCTCGAATGCGAGCTTCGCGATCCATTTCCTCGAACGGTTTCAGACCAAAAATGATAACTTGGGTTCTGCGAAATGCGGTCCGAAAGTCAGGTGCTGGCAATTGATACGTTTCGGCAAACTGCACGACCTTATCGATACCGCTGCTCTTTTCCTCGCAGATGTGAAATCTTCGCATCAAATCTGCCAGACGTTCGTTGCGCGATTGGTAGCCGTCAATGAATCGCTCCACGGGCACAATTGGCTCACCGGGGTTTGAGACTTCAACACGATCGGAATAGATCTCGACCATAGGTGATGCGCCGCCAATCATAAAATATTGATGAATGAGGGCGTTGGCAACTACTTCGCGAATAGCGATCTCCGGGACCAATTTCACTTCTCGCCGCAAGGCATCTTTCACGATCTCATTTTGAGGCAACTGGCCCATAACGAAACGGACAAGGCCTTGAAACCCGGAAGCATACCCCTTGATGCCAAGCTGATCGATCTTTGTTTCAACTTTGGATGGCCCGGAATAGACGACAACTCTGGGTGCCTTTCGGGAGACATCAGAAAAATCCTCCAGCCGACGTGCCAGCAACAGCGCACCAATTCGTCGAATTGCAAATTCCCCGTTGGCTTGTCTATCGATTAATCGATTGGCAATAAGTCGGTCAATGACTCCGCTGCGATCAGCGGGCATGGGAAGCTTCAGGAGTTCAAAGTAACTTTGCACATCAAGCAGTTCGATAACGCTTTCAGCAGATAGCTCCGTCATCGAGGATTGTTCAAGCCAGTCTGGTTGACCTTCTGCAAAAATGCGCCGTAGTTGATCCTCGCTCATCGGAACAATGGACTCGCCGGCTCTCATCAAATATTTACCATCAAGGTGATATGCCGTTCCGCGCGGTCGCGGTGGAATATTAAATACCAAGACACGGCCATCCGGGTGATTTACCTCTTCGATGTCGACTCGAAATCCCACGGCATGGAACAGCTTCTCTGCCATCTCGACACAGTCGTTAAATGCCCGTGTGCCTACGACTTTTCGAGGCGGTTTGTCTGCAATACCCAGAACCAGATGCCCTCCGCCCTCATTGGCAATCGCAACGCAATATTCGTAAAGCCTTCTATTGTCGAACTGAGTTTTTGCTTCCTTAAATTCAAGGCGAAGAGTCTCCGATGGCAACGCTCGCCAAAGATCGATTTGCTGTACAGACGTCATGTTACCCCCCACAAACCCGGCTCGCCGATCGGCTTGGTGAGGGCCCTTTCAACGTACAGGATGTCTTCCAGCTCCAACTTGAACCCCGCCCATTGCGGCCCGTCGCGGTCAATCGCCTCTCCGATCCGGGCTTGCCAGCTTTTGGTTGGGTTCTGACTCATAGGGGGAGGAGTTTACACGAACGAACCCTGATATGCGCAGGCGATGTCGCTCGCCTGCTCGGGTTCCACGAGCGAAAATCGGGCGCGGCGCGATTGCTTTCGGTGGGCATGTGTCTACGATTAAAGATTGCCGTGTAATATCTCGATTCGCAGTGCGGAACGCCGTCCGCCCGACTGGGTGTTATCACGGTGTTGCGTTCAACCCCCACCTCTCCCCCGAACGCCCCTGCGGAAGTTAGTACAATGCGACTCGCGGATTTCATCCTGTCGAATATCGAACCCATCATGGCCGAGTGGGAGATCTTTGCGCGCAGCATCAGCGCGGGCGAAGATCTGGATCAACTGGCGTTGCGCGATCATGCGCCACAAATCCTTCTGGCGACAGCGCGGGACATGAAATCGCCTCAGACCGCCGCAGAGCGGGCGACAAAATCGAAGGGCAAAGTTCACTCGCATATCAATGATGCCCTCGACGGCGCATCGGACATGCACGCGGTGGATCGCCTGGGCCTGGGGTTCGACATGCTCGAAGTGATGAGCGAATACCGGGCGTTGCGTGCCAGCGTGCTTCAACTCTGGCATGATAGTTTGCCCGAGGCCCATGAGCGCGATGTCGATGATCTCACGCGTTTCAACGAGTCGATCGATCAGTCGCTTTCCAAAGCGGTGGCCAGTTACACCAAACGCGTCGATCAGGCCCGCGATATGTTTCTGGCGATTCTCAGCCACGATCTGCGCAATCCCCTGGGCGCGATATCGATGTCCGCACAAGTCCTGCCGATGGTCAGCGACGACAAGACCGAAATCCTGGAATGTGGCTTACGAATCGCCCAAAGCGCGACCGTCATGGAACGGATGATCTCCGATCTGCTGGACTACACGCGCACCCGCCTGGGTGCCGGCATGCCCGTCAAACCCGCGCCGCTGGACCTGGGAGAGATTGGTCAGGAATTGTTCGATGAGTTCCGCACTTCCCATCCCAAGCGCGACATTCAATACCGCACATCGGGTGATCTGCACGGCATGTGGGATTCCAGCCGAGTCCGACAGGCGATTTCCAATCTGGTGGGCAATGCGCTCCAGCACGGGTCGGAAGATTTCCCCGTCGCGCTGAGTCTCAGCGGCGAGGAATCGGAAGTTTTCGTGGAGATTCACAATGGAGGCGATCCCATCCCGCCGGGCGAATTGCCGAAAATCTTCGATCCGCTGATTCGCGGATCCAGTGCCGAACATCCCAAACACAACCGTCCGGGCAGCATCGGCATGGGTTTGTATATCGCCCGCGAAGTCGCCAAATCACACAATGGCAGGATCGAAGTGATCTCGACCGCCGCAGATGGCACGTCGTTCACGATCCGCGTCCCGCGTGACGCTCGTATCAAAGCCGCGCCACCCATTCTCGACGCCCAGCACATCGAAAGGATGTGAAGGTCCGTGATGCCTCGCCTGCACCACTGAACGCACCACCGAAAGCCATTACCATGCGACTCGCGAAATTCATCCTCTCCAACATCGAGCCCATCATGGTCGAGTGGGAGACTTTCGCGCGCAGCATTACCTCAGGCGAACAACTGGACAAACTCGCATTGCGTGATCATGCGGCACAGATCCTCCAGGCGACCGCGCGGGACATGCAATCGCCCCAAACGGAGCACGAGCAGGAGCAGAAGTCCAAGGGTGAGGATTCTGCCGAGCCGGATGATGGTCTTGACCGGGCGTCCAAGCTGCATGCCGTCGATCGGCTGAGCCTGGGGTTCGACATGCTCGAGGTGATCAGCGAATACCGCGCCCTGCGTGCCAGCGTGCTTCGACTTTGGCGCGACACCGCGCCCGATTCGGATGATCGCGACGTCGATGATCTGACTCGCTTTAACGAATCGATCGATCAGTCGCTTTCCAAAGCGGTGGCCAGTTACACCAAGCGGGTCGATCAGGCGCGGGATATGTTTCTGGCGATCCTCAGCCACGATTTGCGCAACCCGCTGGGTGCGATCACGATGTCCGCCAGCATCCTCCCGCGTTTCGTCGATGACAAAGCCGAGATCATCGAGTGCGGCATTCAAATCAGCCAAAGCGCTTATGCCATGGATCGGATGATCTCCGATCTGCTGGACTACACGCGCACTCGACTGGGTGCGGGCATGCCCGTCAATCCTGCGCCACTCGATTTGGCCGCACTCGGTCAGGAACTGTTCGTCGAGTTTCAAGCGGCACATCCCACGCGCGACATCCAATTTCGCGCAACCGGCGACCTGAGCGGAATCTGGGATGCCAGCCGCATTCGTCAGGCGATTTCCAATCTGGTGGGCAACGCGATCCAACACGGATTGGAAGATCAGCCCGTCACACTTTCGCTAACAGGCGAGGGGTCAGCGGTCTTCGTCGAAATCCACAACTTCGGAGACCCGATCCCGACGGGTGATTTCTCCAGAATCTTCGATCCGCTGATTCGTGGCTCCAGTGCCGAACATCCCAAACACAACCGCACGGGCAGTATCGGCATGGGCTTGTACATCGCCCGCGAAGTCGCCAAGTCCCACAACGGGAAACTCGACGTCGTATCCACTGCAAAGGACGGGACATCGTTCACGCTCCGTCTCCCCCGCGACGCTCGCACCAAGACCGCGCAACCCATCCTCGACGCCCAACACATCGAAAAGATGTAGCGCCCGTTTAGCCGCGAGCTTGCTCGCGCTTCCCATCCGGGGCGCAAGCAAGCCCGCAGCTTTCATCACACCAACGTATCAATGAAGATCGACACGTACTTGTCGATCAGTTTCACGATCGTCTCAATCCCCGCACCCGCGCTACGCGCGTTGGATATCGCACGCTGGTACTCCACATCGTTGCGGAGATGAGCGACCGCACTCTCCACCAACAGGTGCTGATCGATCACCCGCGCCAATCTCGGGTGTCGGTTCGCCAGGTCATCCCAGCGGATCGCGACGGCGGCGGCGACTTCGGTCTTTAGGTCAATGGACATGACAAGCCTCCTTAAGGTTTGGGTTGAATGGATCGCAGCGACTGCGTCCACTGCAATTGTGTTTGATTCAATCGATCGACCTCCGCCAGCGCTTCGTCGATCGCACGCAGGTTGTCCAGGTCGGTTTCGAACGCGTTACGGATCGATGCGTCCCGCCGCACCAGCCCATCCAGCGCGGCAGCGTAAATCTGGCGGGCCTCGATCACCCAGCCTGGGCTCAGCGTTGTCTGCTGGATCACATCCGCATCAAACGCCTCATCCAACTGCTTGCGATCACGGGTCAGCAGCGATTCGATCGTCTGTTGACGCGATTCGATGGAGGTGCGAACCAGCGACAGCCCGCCGCGCGATTGCTGGAGCAGTGCGGTCTGGGCATCGATCACTTCCACGCAGCCACACAGCGATGAGAGCAACATCAAAAGCAGGATTCGGAGGTACATGAGAACTCCTGGGTTTATGGTTGTTTGTCTTTCAGTTGCGATACGAGACGTGCGAGCGTGTCGGTTGTCTTTTCGACCAGATCGATCAGCGCTTCGAGCTTCACGCCATCGGACATGATCCGCTGGTGTGCCTCTTCGATCTGCTTTTCGCGGGTCGATGACGTGCGACGCTCCCACAGCCACATCGCCCCCATCAGCCCGGCGGCACCGTAGCTGGTGAGATTGTCCAGAACAGGTTGAACGGTTTGAACGGCTTGAGCGAGCATGGAAACCTCCGTAGGGCTTGGGGCCTCGGGCTTAGGGCTTAGGGAAAGGACTTGTGAACAAACACCAAGCCCGAATCCCCAAGCCCCAAGCCCTGCTTTTAGGCGGTAAACCCACTGATGATCCCGTGGGCCGATTCGTTGCGGCATTCGAGGGTGTATTCACCCACGAGTTGCCCGGATTCGGAATCGCCGGTGCGTGCCAGCGGGGTGTAGTGGAACGACCGGCCCGCCAGCGGCATCACGCTCAGCCGCGAGCTGTCCAACAGCAGAACGCAACCGGCAGGGACGTGGCGACTCAGCACGATCCGCGCCACACCAAAGTCGCTCTCGTAGGTGCTGATCTGGTCCTTGAACGACTCGTTGCTGGCGTAGAAGCGCCGATTCGACGCGACAAACGCGTTGATCGCGCGCTTCTCCTTCCCGCCCACCACGATCAGGTCGATCTGGCCATTGCTGCTTTTCCAGATCTCCCGCAGCGCCAGGTTCAGTTGCGATTCGGTGAGGGAGGTGTTGTTCGGGAACGCATCTTGTCCGACGACAAACCGATTGCTGCTGACAAACGACATCAGCCCGCGCATCGATCGTCGGACGCTGGCCGATCCCATCGGCGTGGTCTGGTTGGGCACGCCATTGATCACCGACTTCTCCAGATCGCGCAGCAACTCGCGCGAGCGGAGATTCTTTTGCCACGCCAGTTCATCCCGCACGCCCAACTGGTTGGATGCCAGTTCCGACCCGCTGACCGAGACGGTTGCGGTGAAGATCTGCGTGTAGTTGCTGGCGCGGGTGCGAAGGGTGAACCGTGCCGCGTCCGCATCAGCCCCTTCAAGCGCGGCGTTGGAGAGGATGTGCAGCACGGCACCGATCTCGAGAGCGCCCTGGGTCGTTCCGCCATAGCCGCGCGTGAGTGTGATCGATTCGGTTTCGGTATCGATCGCGCTGACCAGCGTCAGTTCGCTGGTTCCTTCGATGCGAACGATATCACCCACTCGGAATCGCGATGCTTGCGAAACCACATACGACGACCCGCCCGTGTCATCGCTGACGACGTCAAAATCGGGCAGGAGCGAATCTTCGATCCATTCGTGGACCGTCGATCGGGCCGGGCGTTGCGCCTCCCCGATCGCATCGAGCAAGGGGGTGTCGTGGGGCGCGTTGATCGCGACCAGATCGCTGACATCTTCGGCGATTTCGGGCAGTGTGGCACCAGCAGAGTAGGTGCATTTTCCAGTAAACGGCATGGCAGACTCCTTGAAAAAGGGGGGTTGAAAGAAACAAGATTCCGTGGTTCGTGGTTCACATTCGGATGCGCGCTCGCAAGCGCAGGTAGTCGCGGAGGACTTGGGCGTCGCGCGATTCGGATAGAAGTGACGCCAGCAGGATCAGCCGATCGCGTGCCTGTAGAGGCGGCTCGGGTGACGATCGCGGCGTCGGAGGGGGAGATGACAATGGTGGTGGCATGACAGACTCCTTTTGTGTGATTGACTGTGATTACTTGGATTGAGGTTCAACGATGTCCGAATCGACATAGCCCAGCTCGCGCAACACGACGGCGCGGGGGATACCGATCGCAAGCCGGGCGCGGGCTTCATCCAGGCGCTCGATCTCGTTGGCGGGGATCGGGTTGCTCCAGTGGATGTGGATCGCTCGCTCTGCGGGCGTGGTCGCGAACAGCCCGGCGCGGTCCAGCCACGCCAGCGCCAGCTCGCACAGTTGGGCGATCGCAGTCCCGTAGGTGATGCGCTTGCGCTCAGTGCGACTGAGTAGCGCCAGCATCGTCACCCGAAGCGCCGCGGCACTGGTGAGGCGTCCGATCCGACCCTTGATCGCACCGGCGGCGATCGGACTGGTGCCGCTGATCTTGTCCATCGCTTCGCGAACGCCTTCGATATGCGATTCCTCGCTCGGGCAAGCACTGGTTCCGCCGAACTCGATCACCTCGGCATCGGGGTTTTCGGTTCCCCACATCTGCCCGGGCGCGATCGGGATGCTCGTAAAATCGCTGATGCCTTTGCCCAGATACATCTTGAAACTGGTGAGCGCGATCCGATTGGCACGATCGCACAGCCGCGTATTCAACTCATCCTGACACGCGATCAGCGGCTCGACATCGCTCGGTCCCGCGTAGCAAAGCGGGTCGGCGGTGTTCTGAATGTGTACCAGAGGCAGCCGTTGCAGCGCATTCTCCCCCTCTGCGACAAGCCGATCCTCTTCATAGCGTTGCCAGCGCGTCGGGCTGATCAGCTCCATCACGGTGGTGCGCTTCGGATCCGCTCGCAGGCGTCCCCAGATGCTCAGGAAGCGGCTGGTTTTGTCGGGTCCGGACGGCGTCTCGGTTTGATATACCGTTGCATAGGCGACGGCACAGCGACAGTCGTTCGGGGTCAACAGAGGCAGTGCCCGTGCCGGTTCGACGATCTCGAATCGCACCATCCGCGCCAGACGCTGGAGCATCTGATCGGGATCATGTTGAGCGATCGTGTCGTCCTTCCCCGGCGTAGGGAGCGTGGGTACGCCGTCGTCATCGACGGGCACGGACACTGAGGGGAGGGCATCTGTTGATTCAGTAGGCTTGGGACGCAGGTCAAATTGGTTTGGCAATTTTTGCATTGCGCGGACGCTGGGCGCGCCCGATCGACCGGTGGATGATTCACCCAGCAGTTGCGTGGCGCAGGCGGTCAGCGATGGGTCGTCGGCATCTTCTGGCGTGTACTTGACCAGCACATCGACGTTCCCATACACCGCGCCCAAAAGTGCGATCTGTTGCAGGAAAACCAATCCGCCATTGCGCGCCAGCACATGACGCAGGAGCGATTCGATCTGAACCGCACGATTCGGGTCGGCGGCGGCGGAGTTGATGACGATCGGACGCCCGAACAGAAAATCGACCATCATGTCCACGCGCCAGCCGATGTCGTTTTCGATCACCACTTCCTTGCGCGTCACCTCATCGGCAATCGAAGTATCGAAGACGCCTTCCCCCGAATGCGCCCCGGTGATCCGCGTCGGCAAGCCCCATTCCTGGGCCTGGCGATAGGGTCGATCCGAATCGGATGCATCCAGCGTGTCATTGGCGCGGAGCGTGTTTCGGTAGTACGCCCACAAACGTTCGTTGCGATGTCGCGCAGGCCCGTTGAGCAAGCGAAACGCCGCAGCACGGAGTAGCGTCGGATCGTCCAATAGCGGGTGCGTGACCCCAAGCCGTCGCAATGCGGCGTTCATACTCACGCGGACGGTGGGGTCGATCGAAACAGATGACGATGGGTTGGTGTTGGGCATATCAAGGTCCTCACCCCTACTGGCCTGTTGCGCGCCAGAACTGTTCTGGCGCGCAACGGTCGCTCAAAAGAGCCTGATTTTCCAAGCAAAGATTTTTCGGAATCTGCTTTTGGGGTGTTGCGCGTTTTAGGGTTCGGTCAGGACAATCGGGCAGCACGCTTGCGATCGACGGCGGGTGTGGCATCATCCCTGACCATGAGCACCGAGGGACCGGTTTCGACACCACCGACAATCGCTGCGCCCGCAAAAGGTGCGGGGTGGTTGTTGTTTCTGCTGGTTTTGCTCAATTTGTTCAACTACATCGATCGCTACAACCTCCCGCCGGTGATTAAGCCGATCGAGCAGGAGTTTGGCGCGACCGGGACGCAGATGGGTTTGCTGGCGACGGGGTTTCTGGTCGTTTACATGGTCACCGCGCCGATCTTCGGATGGATGGCCGATCGGTATAGCCGCTGGGCGCTGGTGGGCGTGGGGATGTTGATCCAGTCGCTGGGGACATTCGGATCAGGATTGGCCGACAGCTTTATCATGCTGCTGATCGCGCGGTGCGTGGTCGGCGTGGGCGACGCCGCTTACGGACCGGCGGCACCGACGATCATTTCCGACCTCTACCCCATCGAAAAACGCGGCAGGCGCCTCGCCTGGTTCTACGCCGCCATCCCCGTCGGTAGCGCTCTGGGTTTTGCGATCGGCGGGTACATGCAGTCGCTGACCGGGTCGTGGCGATGGGGCTTTTATTCGATCGTCGGGCCGATGATCCTCCTGGGCGTGATCTGTCTGATGATCCGCGACCGACGTGCCGGGTCAAAGCAAACCGGTGCGATCCACCACAAGGTGACGCTCAAGGACTATCTGTCACTGGCGCGGAACAAGTCCTATCTGTTCAACTGTGCCGGCATGACCGCGATGACCTTTGCGATTGGTGGGATCAGCTACTGGATGCCCTACTATCTGAAGGACGCACGGGGCATGAGCGACGAATCGGCGAGCATGGGCTTTGGCGCGATCGTGGTCCTCGCCGGCCTGAGCGCCACCCTTTTTGGCGGGTATCTGGGCGACATCCTCAAGCCGCGTTTTTCGGGCAGTTATTTTATCGTGTCCGGCGTGGGGATGCTGATCGGTGCCCCGCTGGTCGGGCTGATGCTGGTCACGCCCTTCCCGTATTGCTGGATCGTCATTTTTTGTGCGGTTTTTGTGCTGTTTATGAATACCGGCCCCAGCAACGCGATCCTGGCCAATGTGACCGCACCGGGCTTGCGCGCCAGTGCTTTTGCGCTCAACATCTTCATCATTCACGCCCTCGGCGACGCGATCAGCCCGCCGATCATCGGGGGATTGCGCGACGCCTGGAACTTCAATGCCGCGTTCGGATTGATCATCTTCATGGTTGCGTTAGGCGGCGTGCTGTGGCTGATGGGCGCCCGCTATCTCGAAGCCGATACGGCGCGAGTCGAAACGTCAACGACATAAAATTGATTTCTGCGGAATAGGCGAAAAGATCTGTGGGGAACGCTATTGCGTGCCGCAGTTCTGCGCAATGAACAAGCCAAAGGCGCAATATGCGACGACGGTGGTCACTTACGTTGCTGGTTATTATCGCGGTTGCCGTAGCGGTGGGAATCACCCGCGATAGTTTTAGAACGTACACGCTTTTGGGTATCTCGCGTGAATATGCCACGGGCGAGAACCCGGGCATGCGAATATGGCTGCACATCTTCGAGGGTAGCGCAGCCCTCGAAATCAATAGAAGAGAATCAAGCCAACCGCTTACAGCTAAGGCATCTGTTGGAGTGTTTCGACGTAATCCAATAGAATATGATCAGTACGGGGCGCTGCAGAGCGGTAATCAGGTAAAGCTTCAGAATCGGTTCGGCGGTGCTTCGCATTACGCTCTGCACAGGTACATGTACAGATCGTTCGCCGTCGTTGCCCCTTCCTATACTGAGCATTCCACGTTCGTGGTCGTCCCGCTATACATGCTGCCTGTCTCCCTACTGCTGGGCGTAGTGGTTAGCCTTCATATAGCAACACGCGTACGACACCATGGACGGGGCTTCCCAATCACTATCCCGGCGGATGCTGAAAACAAACAGAGTCCGTAGCAACTGGCAATACCAAAGCGACATGGCGCATTGGTTCGTCAAGATTTTGTTACGGTGAATCCATCACCCTTGCACATGCTCAACCTGCGTCGGCGCAACACCATTGGCAGCATCTTCAACCACCAGCGTCACCACGTTGGTTGGGCAGACCTCGACGCATTCGCCGTCCATGTCGCACTGGTTGATCATGCGTAGGTCGATCAGTGCCTTGCCATCGACGGGTTTGAGTACGCCTTTATCGCAGTGGGCAATGCAGATGCCGCAGCCGATGCAGTCGCGGACGTCGATATTGAGTGACACGCGCTTGGTCGCACCGGCAGGGTCGGTATGAACGAACGAGCCATGCGTGTTGGTCATCTCCCTGCCGGTCTGGATCTCAAAACCGGCCTCATAGCGATCGAATGTCGCCTGGCTTTTGATATCGACCGCGCCACGCCGGCGCAGTCGAAACACGCTCTGATGACAACTGTTGCACCGCTGCAACGTTTCGAGTTTTTCCAGATATTTGATCACCGTGCTGACGACCGTCGCGTGCGACCAGGTCAGCGGACTGACCGAAATCGGTTCGTTGGTATAAGGATTTACCTGCTCAGCCAGCACGCCGGATTCCAGGGCGTGATTGGCGGTCCATTCGAAGATCGGCAAAGCCATCTTCAACTCGGCGGTGGTCTTGGCGCGGGTGACGTAGTAGTCGGCCATCCACAAGGTGCAGATAAACCACGGATTACCCGGGACGGCGGCGATGTCGTTGCTGATGCGGTGGTAATAGTCGTTTTCGTACCGCGCCACCCCGCCGACCTTGGTTTTGATCCAGAGGTTCTGCTCGATCGCCTTCATCGTACTGACGACGCGCGGATCGTCGGCGTCAAACAGGTGGAACTTGAAGATCGAAAACAGTGCAGCATCCAGCACTTCATCGACCTCATAAATGTCCCCGCAATCGACGTCGGGTTTGAGTTCGACATTCTCGCTGTAGGTGGTGTCGTCCGGGGGTGTGGGTTGATCCTTGGGAACCAGTCTGCGGACAAAGCGATTGAGCTTTTCGCTGAACATGTATTTGGCCGCGCCGGCTTTGATCTCCTCGGCGGCTTTGTTGTAGCGCTCGGCTTTTTCACGATCTCCAAAACAGACCGCAAAGTTCCGCGCCGCCTTAAGCCCGCCATACACCGTCGCGACGGTAAAGGCATGAACGCCCCATCGCTCTTCCCACAGATCGTAACTGGGCAGCGGCAACCCGGTGCGCGGGTCGCGATAATCACACATGAAGTCGGCGGCCTTCTGGACGATATCGACCCACATCGGGCGCATAAACTCGATGTCGCGATACCGGAAATAATGTCGCCACAGCGCCCACACGACCAGCGCGGTTTCGTCTTCCTGAATCGGCAACACCTGCCTGCCATTCATCACCCACGGGTGCCAGCTTGAGGCCGGCGAACCATCCGGGTTGTACTTGTGATAAAAATACCCGTCGTCGCTGATCGTGCGCTGGCAGAAGGTGTAGAAGCTTTTGGCCAGATCGGGGAAACCGGCCAGATCGAGCGAGTCAGCGACCAGCGCTCCATCGCGCGGCCACATGTAGCTGTAGGTATCGCGATTGAAATGCAGATAATCGCTGTCGTTGGCGGCGATGATCGCACCGTCGTTGTCGATCTGCGTGCGAACCACCAACAGCGACCGCTTAAACGAATCGACGACCTTTGCGGGCAGATTGCCGAAGTTGATATTCGTCCCGCCCACCCACAATCGCCAGTAACTGGTCGTGCGGTCGATCACGCCTTGCGGCGTTTGTTTGAGCAGCCACTTGTGGAGCATCAAAAGCTCCTCGCGCGACTCTGCCATGATCATCACCAGATATGCGGTGTGTTCGCCTTGCGGATCGGTGTGTACCTGGATGCTCATCGTGCTATCGACCGAGCCCTGTGCGATCGCGTTGCCTTGCAGGTGTCCATCCTCGGCGTCGCGCCAGGTGCCTTCGGCACCGTGGAAGCCGCTGGTGCCGCAGGCATATTCGTCGATGCGTTGCTCGTGGCCGTCAAAAAAGCCGGCCATGATGTAGCGTTTGCCGCGATAGTGAACCATCGCGCGCAGTTCCGGGTCGTAATACGCGGTGTCGCCGATGTTCTGTCCCCACATGCTCAGGTTCTGGTGGTGAAAGAGCGTGACCTGCCGATCCACCGTGTCCAGGTTTTTCACCTTTATTTTCCGCACATAGACGTTGCGATGGAAATCGACGACATCGTTGCAGTACAGCCCGACCTTCAGGTGTTTGTTTTCAAGCGAGACGCTGGTGGTGAGCGTATCGCGGAGATAGCGTTGATGAATGTCCCAGGAGGCGTCGGCGGTCCACTTGAGTTCGCCTTGCTGTTTGCCGGGGACGTTGGTGAAAACGCCGAACCGACAAGGCCCGTTCCCCGCGTGGTTTTCCTGACCGACGTGGGGGAAGTAGGCATCGCGCAATTGGTAGCGATTGTCGAAAGTCAGCAGAAGTCGGCCGTTGCCGACAGGGATATCGCGTGGCATGTGTGTTCCTGTTCGTGTGTTCCCATGTTCGGGGCGCACAACATTCGTGCCGCGCACCACTTCCCGGTTTATTTGCCCTCAAAGTTTATGTCGGCACGATCCGGATCGGTCATCATTACGGATTGCCCAAATTCCCAAAATGGCCCAAAAGTGGTGCTCTGGGTCAAAATGAAGATTATTTTATCGTCCCTTCCCGGTCGAAAAACGCGGGTGCGACATTGTGTCAATCGACATAAGTTCATTTAAATACAAGAGTTACAGCCAAAATCATCCCCGCGTCATTTTTTTGTTGCATTGAGTGCGGAGGCTGGTACATTTGATTCGTTGGTCTGGGGCATGTTGCGGAACAAGTCGCAGACCTTATGTTAGAACTCTGCTAAAATTTCGGTTGATAACAAGATTTTGCCTGCATTTTGGGCAGCACCGGGTTATGATCGAAAGCGTGGGAATGCGGATCCCACTATAAGCGGACGGCCGGTGGTTAGGAGAGACTGAGTCACCACGCCGAATAACAGGATGTGTCTCGTAGTAAAGATTGGGAGAGGTTTAGAAATGCGTTTCACAACTCAACTTGCCGCCATCGGTAGCATCAGCGCGCTTGCTCTTTCCAGTTACAGCTTTGCTTCACCCATTCCGTGGACCAACCCGAACGGTTCCAACTCGGAAATTTCATGGGCGAACGGCGAATCCGACAGCGGATTGTTCGGCAGCCCGACCATCGTCGGCACGTCGTTCCTGTTCTTCCCCAACAACTTTGAAGCCAACGCCTCCGATGGTTCGTCGCAGACAACCTCGGATCGCCTGTCCTTCACCCTGACGGCGGCTCAAGGCAAGCAGATCGAACAGATCACCTTCAAG
>JBGSMH010000192.1:0-4576 GCA_041740275.1 Phycisphaerae bacterium | reverse complement strand
TCCGGTCTCCGCCAGACTCTCAGCGATGCACAACGCCATCGAAGTATCATCCGTCCATTGCCCGGGCTGTAACCCAAACGGGCCGCCGCCGATCATGTCGGTTAGCGGTTTGAAAGTACCCGGGCTTTGAAACTCCAGTGTCGTTCCCAGCGCATCGCCGACTGCGAGCCCGACCAGCGCACCGATCGCTCGACTGGATTGGGCCTCTTTCTCGTCGCTGCCGATGCTCATTTGATTCCCTTCTGAAATGCCTGCTATTTCACTTCCTGCCAGTTGTGACCCCAGCCGGATTCGACATCGAGGGGGACTTTTAGGGTCATCGCGCCGATCATCATTTTGCGGACGAACGCCATCTGTTCTTCGACGCCGGATTCGGGGGTTTCGAATACCAGTTCGTCATGCACCTGCAATAACATCTGCAACGGCCGCGACTCGGCGGCGATGGCGCGGTGGATGTTGACCATCGCTATCTTGATCAGGTCGGCGGCGGAGCCTTGGACGACGGAGTTGATCGCCATCCGCTCGTTCATGTTGCGGATATTGATCACGCCAGAATGAATGTCGGGCAGCGGACGGCGGCGTCCGACGATGGTCTCGACGTAGCCGTCGTTTTTGGCTTTTTGCACGCACTCGTTCATGAATTGCGCGATGCGGGGGAAGCGTCGGTTGTATGCCGCGATCAGGTCGTAAGCCGCGTGCACCGAAAGACCGTCGATTCGACGCGCCAGACCCTGCGCGGTCACGCCGTAAATGATGCCGAAATTGATGACCTTCGCCTGATTTCGCTGATCACGGGTGACATCCTGGAGCGGCGTGGAAAAGACCTCGGACGCGACGGTGGTATGAATGTCGATCCCGTCGGCGAACGCTTTCATCAACGCCGGTTCTTCAGAGAGGTGCGCCAAAACGCGCAGTTCGATCTGCGAATAGTCGGCGGTGAGGAGGACGTTGTCGGGCGATGATGGGACAAACGCCAGCCGAATCCGGCGGCCTTCATCGGTGCGGATGGGGATGTTCTGCAGGTTGGGATCAGACGACGATAGCCGCCCGGTGGCGGCGCCGGTCTGGTTGAAGCTAGTGTGGACTTTGCCGTCCCGCACCGAGCGGTGATCGGTCAGTGCGTCCAGATAAGTCCCCTTCAATTTCACCAATTGCCGATACTGCAAGACCAGATTAGGCACGGGGTGCTCGGACGCCAGACGTTCGAGCACTTCTATGTCTGTGCTGTAGCCGGTCTTGGTCTTTTTGCCGGTCTTCAGCTTCAATTTCTCAAACAACAACTCGGCCAACTGCTTGGGGGAATCGATGTTGAAAGGGGTGCCGGCGACTTCAAAGATCCGGTCGCGTAACGCCTCGATCCGCTCACCCAGCGCCTTGGATTGCTCGGCAAGGATTTTGGGGTCGATCGCGATCCCGCGACACTCCATCTGTGCCAGCACCTCGATCAGCGGCGTTTCGATTTCATCGTTCAGCTTGCGAATCTGTGGAAGCGCGTTCAGTTCTTTATCGAACAATCGATAGAGCCGAAACGTGATGTCGGCGTCTTCGCTGGCGTAGCGGGTGATCGTGTGGATATCGACCTGATCCATAGTGATCTGCTTTTTGCCCTTGCCGATCAGGTCTGAGGTCGGGACTTTTTTGAAGTGAAGCAGTTCCTGAGCGAGGCGGTCGATGCCGTACTGCATGCGGGAGGCATCGAGCAGAAACGCCGCGATCATCGTGTCCATCCGCACGCCACGAAGATGGATGCCCGCGCCCATGGTGGCCAGCATGTCGTACTTGATGTTGTGCCCGACCTTGCCGATCGATTCGTCCTCCAGGATCGGCTTCAGTGCGCTGTAAATGAGAGTTTCAGGCAGAACGCTGGCCCCGAGCGGGCCTTTGAGCGGGACATAAAACCCGGTCTCTCCGGCGAACGAGAAACTCAACCCCACGATATTGGCATCGCAGGCACGGAGGTTGTCGGTTTCGGTGTCGAAGGCAAAGACGGGTTGCTTGCGAAGCGCGCTGGCGAGTGCATCGAGTTTCTCAGGCGTGTCGACACACTGATAGTCGAGTCCATCGTTGGTACGGTATTGCACTTCGAGCGTCTGGTGGGTTGGCTCATCGGAGGTGGCAATGGTGTCGAACAATCCGCCGGTCTCAACGGGCTGTTTTTTGGCGATTTCGCTAGTTTTTTCCAGGCCCGACACCTTGGTGAGCAATCCGCGAAAGTTCAGTTCGATCAGGTGCTTTTTCAGCCCCTCGGCGTTCAAACCCTTGAAGACACATTGCTCGATCGACCAATCAAACGGCACATCCCGGCGGAGCGTGACGAGGGTGCGGCTGAGGGGAAGTTGATCCTTGTGGGCAAGGAAGTTCTCGCGCATCTTGGGGGTGAGTTTGTCGATGTTGTCGAGAATCGCCTGAATGGAGCCATACGTATCGAGGAGTTTGACGGCGGTCTTTTCGCCGACGCCGGGGATGCCGGGGACATTGTCGATGGTGTCGCCGATGAGGGTTTGGACATCGACGGCACGATCGGGCCCGTAGCCGAGGCGAGCGACGAGCGAGGGGATGTCGATGACGGTGTCGGCCTGCACGTCGTACATGTGGATGCAATCGGTGAGCAGTTGCCGCAAGTCCTTGTCCTTGCTGACCAGATAGACATCAAAGCCTTGATCGCAAAGTTGATCGGCCATGGTGGCGATGAGGTCGTCGGCCTCGAATCCGGGCTTGGCAAACAGCGGCACGCCCGCGTCCTTGACGATCTGCAAAATCCGCTGTTCCTGCGGCTTGAAATCCGGCGGGGGTGGCGGACGGTTGGATTTGTATTCGGGGTAGATCGCTTTTCGGAAGACTTTTTCGTCGCCGGAGTCGATCACCATCGCCAGATAGTCCGGCTTTCGCTGCTCGATCAGGTTGATCAGCATCTGGGTGAAGACGTAGGTCGCTTTGGTCGGCTCGCCGCTGGGGGAAGAGAGGTCTCGAAACGGGGCGAAGTAGGCGCGGAAGATGTGGGCGTGCCCGTCGAGGATGTAGAAGGTCTTTTTCATATCGCGTGGGAGATTGTACGGAAGAATTCGGGAATGGCGCGGTAGGTACCGAGTACAAAATGGAACCAGCCCGCCCGGCGTTAACCGGGCGGGCTGGGGTCTTTTACGAACGAGAACCGTGAACCGATCGCGATGATCAGTACACGAACGACATACCGATGGTTCCGTAGAACACATGTTCGGAGTCGTTGTTGGCGGCTTCGGCGCTATCGGCAATCAGGTACTGGTAGTACCCGGCCAAGTTGACGCTCCATGCGCCCCACTGTTCCGGAACCGGAAGCGGAATCGAAGTCGTCACACCGACCGAGACGTAACCGAAGGTTTCGTCGTCGCCTTCGCTGTCAAGGTAGTAATCAGACAAGCTCAGACCCAGAGCGAAGGGGAAAGTCAGCGCGGGGATGTCATACCCGCCGACTTGCGGGGGCGTCCAGCTCGGACCGAAACCGACTTCGGCGTACGAATCTTCGCTGCCGTTGCCGTCATCGAATTCGTAGTAGATACCGATGTAGGGCTTGAGCGCGAAACCTTCAGCAATCATGTCGGTATCGTCGTAGCCGAGCGTGATGCCGACTTCCTGAATGGTCTCAAAAGCACCATTCGGATACTGATAGAGGTAGTACAACGGCGTCACAGTGAACTTGCCGAAGCTGATGGGCAGTTCAATGGTGATGTCGTTTTCGAACCAGGAACCGGCACCGGAACCATCCGAGAGGGTGCTTTCGGAATGGATCGAGTTCCATGTTCCGAGCAAAGCCTTCAGGGTGAAGTCATCGGATTCGACGACGGTGAACGCCACGCCCAGATAGGGCTGGAAGATGAGACCGGCGTTTTCCTGGAGGTAACCACGGAAATAGTACGCGCTGGCGACGTCAAACCCGCCGCTGAACTCCAGCGCGCCGGTGTTTGGCTTTTCGGCCAACGTGACTGTGGGGGCTGCGAGGATCGCTGCCAAAGCAATTGCGTTGCGAAGCTTCATACATGCTCCTTCTTTGCGATCGAGGGATTAGGTCGAGTCGCGTAAACTAGAGGCGGTTGACGGCCATCCGATGCTACGACCATTCGGTCGAATTTCAAGACCTTCCATCGGATTTCAGTCCCTCATTACTTGCATAAATCATACAAACGTCATTTCTGAACGCAAATGATACGCAAACACAATGCTCATACAAACGGAGATTCCAGCCTAAAAACCCCGATATCGCCCCCAACACAGATCCAAAACGAGGGAATTAACCGACATTTCGCGTCCGAGCAATTCAAGTCAGTCGCGACGTGCGTATAATCCTCCCCATGTTGAGTACCTGGCAACAGCCGCTACCGAGTATCTATAACCAGCTATCTGAACAGGAGTTGCGCGTTCGTATCGAACTCGCCAAGGCACAACTGGGCCAGCGGGTTGCGATCCTGGGACATCATTATCAGCAGGATGCGATCATCGATTTTGCGGATTTTGTCGGAGACAGCTTTGAACTGTCGCGAAAAGCCGCCGACCAGCGGGGGATCGACACCGTCGTATTCTGCGGCGTCCATTTCATGGCAGA
>JBGSMH010000191.1:0-4372 GCA_041740275.1 Phycisphaerae bacterium | reverse complement strand
GCTCACCGCCCGCGCGGCACAACTGGCCGGGGCCGCAATCGGCAGTCTGGCCGGGACCGCGATACAAATCTGTTTCGCACTTTTTACGCTCTTCTATTTCCTGCGCGATACGCGAGAAATAGGGACGTCCATCATGGACTTGCTGCCGCTGGAGAAGGAGCAGAGCAAGAACGTATTCAAACGCTGTCGCGAGATCATTGATGCCAGCGTACAGGGCGTGATCGTCATCGCAGGCATTCAGGGCGCTCTGGGTGCGATCGGTTTCTGGGCGATGGGCGTTCCGTCGGCGCTGCTCTGGGGCGTGGTGATGTTCATCCTTTCCTTGATCCCCGCATTGGGCGCGTTCCTCGTCTGGGTTCCGGCGGCGATCTTCCTGTTCGCCACGGGTGCATGGATCAAAGGAATCTTGCTGGTGCTTTGGGGCGGCGTGGTCATCGGATCGGTCGACAATTTCCTTCGCCCCAAACTGGTCGGCCAGAAGACCGGCATGCACGATCTGGTGATTTTCTTCAGCGTTCTCGGTGGGTTGCAGGCCTTCGGCATCCTCGGACTCTTTCTGGGCCCGGTGGTCGTCGCAGTTGCGCTATCGATCTCCGAAGTATTCAAAGAGGTCAGCCAAAACTGGCGCGAAACGCCTAAGACATTCATCATCGAGCCGCATGCAACGGGCGACCCCAATCAGCCCCAGACGAAGATGGAAATCGATGTCGTCGAGCGCCCGGAGAAAGCCTGAGCAATTTTACAACGCTGCGACATCAAACTCGATCCCCGCCTTGCGGAGGGCTCGCTCGAAGATCAGCAGTTTGGTGGCGAAGGTGATTTCCGGTTCGTAACAAAGCTCGCCGACCAGTCCGCTGGGCAATAGACGGAGGAGCGAGCGTTTTCGGACGCTTTGGGGAAGGTCGGTCAGAACCAGCGCCGCCGCTAGATCGGCGCTCCAGCGGCGCAGGTGGCGTGTCGGGGCGGCGGCGGGGTGTTTTGCGCCGCCGGGCACTTTGTCGCGGTCTGTTGTGTGCGGGATGTGCTGCAATTTGGGGAAATGCCGCTCGAACGCCATCGGGTAGCTGCGCTCGTTATAGGCCGAAGTCGCATATCGCACCCGTGCCGACAACACGCCCCACGACGCAAACGGCGTGATCGCCTCGGCGGTATCCAGGTGCTGCAGGAAGACGTTGGAATAGTAAAACCGGTGCCGCGAAAATAGGTCGGCGTAGAGCATCGGTTTGCCGAACGCCCGGCCTTTTTCGACCAGCGCGTACAGCGATTGTCGCGTACGACTCTGAATCCGCTCGGCCAATGGCTTGCGAAGCAACCTGGGCCGATGGGCGAGCATCGCAAAACGCTTCATCAAGGCGTCAACATATTGATCATTGCTCAGCGGCTGATCATCTTTGGCAAAGTGGGCATTTCCGATCGCCATGAGCGAGCCGCGCATGGTCCCGTCGCCCATGAACCCGCTGACCACCGGCATCGCCGGTCTCTGCCGCGCCAGAAAACTGGTCAGATTTCGGCCACTGACGAAACCGCCGGGCGTGGCGACGATCGGATCATCAAACAGATCCAGAATGCGTGTCCGCGCCCGCAGAAGCTCCAACGGATGCCCGAGTGCTTCGGCGACCTGTGTCGCCAAATCCGCCTCGATCTGGCGGGTGCAAAGCGTTGAGGCAAGAAGGGCGGCCTGTGACCGCTCGCACGCCAGCGCGAACAGCAGTCGGCTGTCGTACCCGCCGGACAGGGGGAAGTTGATCTCGGGGTGATCGCGCAGTTGCGGTAGAAGAGCATCGGATGCCGCCTGAACCGATTCATCGACCACCTGTGTCTGTGGCGCATCGATGCGTCCGACCGGCAGTGGCCCGTAGGTGCGGTCGCGGACGATGCGTCCTGCGGGGTCGAACGTACGGACGCTCATTGGGTCGAGCAATCGGTAATCGGTGACGACCGAATCGCCTTCGATTGGGTGATTGCACCAAAGCCAGGCGGCGATCGCGTCGTAGTTGGCCTGGCCATCACTCAAACCCGCGCGACAAATCGCCAGCACGTCGCTACCGGCCACCAGTCGATTGCGGTATCGGCCGACATACATGGGACGCAATCCCAACACGTCATTGACCAGTGTCACCTGTTGATGACGCCGGTCGTCGATCACGATCACGAATGTGCCGAGCAACTGCTGCAGCGGCGACAAATCATCGGACGAAACAACATCGCTCACCCATCGCAGCATTTGGTTTGAATCGGTGATGGCCGGATGCGGCGCCAGACCCCAGCAGGCGATTGCGCGATCGGTATGCGGGTCATACGTTTGCCGCAGTCGATGGGCCTGGCCAAACAAGGTGACAGCGGCGCGGTGGGCGGGGGATGTCGGGTCAGATGGGGTCGGATTGACGACCTCCGTTCCCGCAAACGGGTTATGCAGTGTCGCTGGATCACCGCCGAGGAGAAAGAGTTGATTGCGGGCTTCGGGGTCGTACTCGATCGCGGGGATGTCTGACCGGATTTTCAGCGCGGTATTGGCCATACCTACTCATCGACACTTGGTACCAGCCAATGAACCAAACAGCGATGTCGCTGTAGGGTCAGAGCAGGTTATCGGGCGTGTCTAGTGTTCGGTTTCGTCGGATGCTCGCACTTGCCGAGTCAGGGTGACTTGGGTTACGCGGCGTTTGGAGACCGTGACCACCTGGGCTTCGTACTCGCCAATCGCGATGCGGTCGCCGACACGAGGGAGTCGGCCTAGCGCGTGGGAGAGGTAGCCGGAAACCGTATCGACATTCTCCGGCTCGATCTGCGGCGGCAAGTTCAGCCGTTCAACCAACTCATGCAACGGAAACGCGCCCGACACCCGCACCACATCGCCATCCATGGTGATGTCGCTCGTCTGTGGATCAAACTCGTCGTCGATCTCCCCGACGATTTGTTCGATCACGTCTTCGAGCGTCACGATCCCCTGTGTCGCGCCGTATTCATCCACCACCACCGCCATGTGGATGCGGGTTTCCTGGAATTGTCGCAGCAGCTTGTGAACGGGCACCAGTTCCGGGACATGCAGCACATCGCGGCGAATCTCGGCCAGATCGATATCGCCCGAGCCGATCACATGCACACCCGATCCGGGCTTGCCCCCGGCGATCGCGATGGCCTCGCTTTCGGGCGTTTTTTCATCGGCAAAACGCAATTTACCCGGCACCAGCCGCAGATGGGTCAGCAGGTCTTTGGCATGGATGAAGCCGATGACGTTATCAATCGAATCCTTGACCAGCGGGAAGCGGGTGTAGCTGCTTTTCTGGATGGCTTTGAGGATCGGCCCGATCGGATCGCCAAGCTTCAGATAAGAGACGCTGGTGCGGGGCGTCATGATCTGTCGCGCCAGCAAATCGCCGAACGCAAAGGCACTGATCAGGATGCGCGACTGGTCGGATTGGATCTCGCCCGATGCGACAGCTTGCCGCAGCAGACCGCGGAGTTCTTCTTCTGAGTGCGGCATGCCGCCGTGTGCGTCGTGGGTGATTTTGACGCCCGATGCCCGCAGCAGCCAATTGCTGGCGGCGTTGAGCGCCCAGATCAGCGGATAGAGGATGTAGGTAAAGACGATCAGCGGGATCGCCAGCACTGGAAGCAGCCGGTCGGGGTAGTAGATCGCGAAGTTTTTGGGAGCGACTTCGCCGACGACCACGTGCAGTGCGGTGGCAATGGTGAGCGCGATCGCGATCGCCAGCGCCGAGTGCCCGCCCGGCGGAATGGTGAAGCCGAACTGAGCGAGCAGCGGATCGAGCAGTGCGGCGATCGCCGGTTCGGTGACGGCACCGAGTCCGAGCGACGCGATGGTAATCCCAAGCTGACAGGTGGAGAGGTAGAGGTCGAGCTTATGCTTGATCGCGATCGCCGCCCGCGCCAGCATGCTGGATTCGGCTAGCAGTTGCAGGCGCGACAGTCGCGCCCCCACTGCAGCAAACTCGGCGGCGACGAAATAGCCGTTGAGGACGACCAGTCCCAGCGTGGCCAGGATTTTCCAAGTGATATCGATTAGTTCTAGTTCGGCGAGCAAAACCACACGCCGCTTTGTACCCGCCAGAACCGTGCGCGACAATCGCAGGCATTTCCGATTCTTGCCACAGTTACGATCAAAAAGGCAATGTGATCAACGTCCGATACCTCCAACGTCTGATAAGATCATCGGCAACCCTGTTGGCGAAGTGACAGAGCGTTTAAGATAGGGTATATGGGTAATATGGATAGGGTATGGACGCGCAGATTTAGGGCGCAATTTCTGGCAAGTCGCGTATTTTGTGCGCGAAAATGGTTGTAAGTCGATTTAGAATAGTAGGTTATGTAAATATTGCGGATGGGTGTAGTGGCTCAAGATTAACGTGTC
>JBGSMH010000190.1:0-4853 GCA_041740275.1 Phycisphaerae bacterium | reverse complement strand
AACAGCAGGCCGGGACACTGGTCACAACCGGCATCCCCGGCAGCTTTGACACCCTTCGTGAACTGATGGGCGAAGAAAACGCCTGCGTCGCCTATTACGACGACCCTGAACTGGTCGCCGACATCATCGGGACGATTCACGATACTTCCGTTCGCTGTCTCAGCGCCGTCTGCGAGAAGCTGACCATCGACCAGCTATCGGTACACGAGGATTTTGCCGGCCGATCCGGGCCGATGATCGGGCCTAATCTGATCCAGCAAACCTTCGAGACGTACTACAGCACCTGTTGGGAGATCGTCCGGTCCGCCGGCGGGCGCATCTTTCAACTCGACACCGATGGGAATATCAATTCTGTTATTGACGCGCTATTGGCGTGTGGGTTGACGAGCATATTCCCCATGGAACCCGCCGCCGGGATGGATGTGGTGCAGGTCCGCGCTAAATATGGAAAACGTCTGGCGTTTGCCGGGGGATTGGATAAACACGTTCTGCGCGCCACCCGTGCCGACATCCGCAAAGAGCTGGAATACAAACTGCAGCCCTCGGTTTATCAGGCTGGCGGGTGCGTGTGGGGCTTGGATCACCGCATCCCCAACGGCACGCCGATCGAAAACTATCGCTACTACGTCGATACCGCACGGGAGATCCTGGGGCTTCCGCCGAGACCCACATCGCCTACGACGTGGCAACGGATGGCGTTCTAAATTGCCGTTCATACCTGCATGGCTATGATGCGCGACAAATTGCGGAGGCGATCTCCGCGAGGGTAAGTGCAGGCACGTTAACAGGGAAGGTTTATGTTCGACATCCTCGCCGCCGCCGGGAGTGACACCGGGGCGATTACATCATTGTGGTCCACTGCGGCACTGATCGCGTTGGTGACCTTGACGATCCTGGAGATCGTCCTGGGCATCGACAACATCATCTTCATTTCCGTTCTTGCCGACAAATTGCCGCTACATCAGCAGGGCAAGGCACGAACGCTCGGATTGGCGCTGGCGATGATCATGCGCATCGCGATGTTGCTGGCGATCGGGTGGATCATGGGTCTGGTCACGCCCGTGCCCGTCATCGGAAACTTGCTAAGCTTCATCACCTCCGACAACGTGCCGCTCACCTGGCGCGACGTGATTCTGCTGGTCGGCGGCCTATTTCTGATCTACAAGAGCGTGACGGAGATTCACGATAAGCTGGAAGGCGATGAACATAGTCGCGAGACCAAGGCAGGGGTGTCGTTTACCAGTGTCATCGTGCAGATACTGATTCTGGATATCGTGTTTAGTCTGGATAGCGTGATCACCGCCATCGGTATGGTGCAGAACCCCGCCGGTGACGCGACGGCTCAGATGATCATCATGGTCACAGCCGTGGTGATTGCGGTGGGCGTGATGCTCTTTGCCGCCGGTCCGATCAGCCGATTTGTGAACAATCACCCGACGGTCAAGATGCTGGCGTTTAGCTTCCTGATCCTCGTCGGCGTGGTGTTGATCGTCGATTCGACACACCGGCACATTCCCAAGGGTTACATTTACTTCTCGATGGCGTTTGCGATCGGGGTGGAGATGCTCAATCTGCGACTTCGCGCCAAGGGACGCAAGGTCGAACTACATTCACCCAAACTGCCGGGGGAATCGCCAACGGCTTAATTCGGCGATTTCTCGGGAAATTGGGTTGCCGGATCGCCAAGGCAATCGTACATCTGTGAGGTCAAGCTAAGACGCACCCGAACGAATGGGGCCTGTAGTCAGGCGGTCAGTCGGGTTAGCTGGACTAGACGCTCCCTTCCTCCTTTTCTGGCACACCCGCCGACCTCACCGTCGGCGGGTGTTTTTTAGCTCCCTGGTCTAAAAAATGCCTCGGCAATCGAAAAATGTGAAACCCGGCATTACGGGTTCTACCATTTTAACTTCGCGCCTTGCGAATTGGCTCGGATCGTGGTCGAATACTTGACTCAATCCCGCCACCACGCCCGGCGGGGAGGTTCTGAGGGTTTTGTTTGAGGCTTTTTGGCCTCGATCGTCGCCTGAGACGAATGCCCGATGCCGATCACCTTGCCCGATGTTGGGTTAGGTCCTCGCCATTCGGCATTCGAGTTTTCTGTCGCGACGGTTCTTTCCCGCTCTCGGTCTATTTTCACTATTGTCTGGGCGTGAGAGGATTTTTACTCGATGCAGGAACATTCCGTCTCTCGTGAGATCGCCGGCCGAACGCTGACGATCTCGACTGGCACCTATGCCAAACTCGCTCATGGTTCGGTAACGGTTCAGTATGGTGATACCGTAGTTTTTGGTGCCGTCGCCCGCGCCAAACCGCGTGAAGGCATCGACTTTTTCCCGCTTCAGGTCGATTACCGCGAACGTCGCGCCGCCGCCGGGAAGTTTCCGGGCGGATTCATGAAACGCGAAGGTCGCCCGACCACCCGCGAAGTGCTGATCAGCCGTTTGATTGACCGCCCGCTGCGTCCGCTGTTCCCGTACGGGTTCATGGATGAAGTGCAGATTCAGCTTAATGTGTTGTCGTTCGATCGTGAGAACGACACCGACATGCTCGCCGGCATCGCCGCCAGTGCGTGCGTCGCGATCAGCAACATCCCGTTCATCAGCCCCACCGCCCACGCCAAGGTTGGCCGGATCGACGGCAAGCTGATCCTGTTTCCCACCACCGAAGAAACCGACACCAGCGATTTTGAAATCGTCGTCGCCGGGACCAAGAACTTCGTCAACATGATCGAAGTCGGTGCCCATGAAGTGCCCGAAGAAGAGATCGCCGACGCGATCGAGTTCGGCCACAAGGCGATCGTCGAGATCGTCGCGATGATCGAAGAACTGCAAGCCAAATGTGGTCAGCCCAAGGTCGGCGACACCAAGGCCCCCGACGCCGGTCTGCTCGATGCCGTCCGCGCTCGCGTGGCCGACAAGATCAAAGCCGTCAAAGGCCAGCCCGGCAAGCACGACCGAAGCGAAAAAGTCGCCCAGATCAAGGAAGAACTGCTCAACGAACTTGCCCCGGCAGTCACCGATCCGAACGCCTCGTACATGTCGATCATGGCGCAACGTGCCGAAGCCCAGAAGCTGCGTGCCGCTTTTGCAGTCGTCGAAGAAGAAGCCACCCGCGCCGCGATCCTCGATGGCGTGCGCCCGGACGGCCGATCGTTTGAAGACATCCGACCCATCTCCTGTGCGGTCGATATTCTCCCCCGCCTGCACGGCTCTGCCGTGTTTACGCGTGGCGAAACCCAGGCGATGTGCAGCGTCGTCCTCGGCACCAGCGGCGACGAACAGCTCGTCGATGGTCTGCATGATGAATACAGCCAGAAGTTCATGCTCCACTACAACTTCCCCAGCTTCTCAGTGGGTGAAGTGCGTCCGATTCGCGGACCCGGTCGCCGCGAGATCGGCCACGGGGCGCTGGCGGAACGCTCCCTCATCGCGGTGCTCCCCACCGTCGAACAGTTCCCCTATACCGTCAAGGTCATCTCCGACATCCTCGAATCCAACGGCTCATCGTCGATGGCATCGTCGTGCGGCGGGTGTCTGGCGCTGATGGACGCGGGCGTGCCGATCAAAGCGATGGTCGCCGGTATCTCGGTGGGCCTTGTTCAAGAAGGCAAAAAGTACAAACTGCTGACCGACATCCTCGGCGAAGAAGATCACTTCGGCGACATGGATTTCAAGGTCTGCGGCACGCGCACCGGCGTCACCGCGATCCAGCTCGATATCAAGATCGAAGGCATCAGCCACAAGATCATCCGTGAGACCCTCACCCGCGCCCGCGACGCCCGGATGAAGATCCTGGACATCATGGCCGAGACCATCGCTGAGCCGCGTCCGCAGATCAGTGAGTGGGCCCCGCGCCTGCTGACGATCAAGATCGACCCGGAAAAGATCGGCAAGCTGATCGGCCCTGGCGGCAAGAACATCAAGGCGCTCCAGGCCGACACCGGCTGCAACATCGACATCGAAGACGATGGCACGGTTTACATTTCCTCCACCGATTCTGTCGGTGCCGAAAAGTGCCGCGATATCGTCGAAGCCATGACCGCCAGCGTGCAGGTCGGTCGCATCTATACCGGCCGCGTCGTCTCCATCAAGGAGTTCGGTGCGTTCGTCGAGATCGCGCCCGAAACCGACGGGCTGTGTCACGTCAGCGAACTGTCCGATCAGTATGTCGGCCGCGTCGATGAAGTGGTCAAGCTCGACGATGAGATCAAGGTCAAAGTGCTGTTGGTCGACGATCAGGGACGCATCAAACTGTCACGTAAAGCGGCGATGCTGGAACTGGGCGAAAAAGACCCCGAACGCCCGCGCCCGGAACGGCCGCAACGCGATGATCGCGAACAAGGCAATGAAGGTGGCGAATCGCGCCCCAGCCGTGGTGGCGCTCCCCGTCGCGGCCCGCGCCGCGATTAATCGCTTCCTTCTGAATCCCAACAACCCAAACGCCCGGTCGATTATTCGACCGGGCGTTTTCTTGTTTTTGTTGACCGAGAATAGGCTTACGGCGAGGTCAGTTCATCGAGCAGTTCATTGGCATCGACGCTCACCCGCACCGTCGCCGAGCCGTCGGCGTGATAGTCGACCTGATAGACGCGTGCGCGATCGACGACGCGATCCACCGCCGCCGTCACCCGGGGATCGGAAGCGGCGGCCTGACCGACCGTCAGATCGTCGTGCAACTTCAACTTAATGATCGACTCACGAAGCGCCGCCTGTGCGTTTCGCTCGGCTTGGCGGGCGGTCTGCAGTCGCGACGTCGTCTTGCCACTGACGCCTTCTGCTACCAGCGGATCGCTCGCCCAAACCGGCACACCCTTAAGCGCGACCGGCGCGCCGGCGGCGATATTCTGCGGCACC
>JBGSMH010000189.1:0-5033 GCA_041740275.1 Phycisphaerae bacterium | reverse complement strand
GACCTGCAGTTCGTCGTCGATAAACGCCACATCACGGGCGAAGATCGATGCCACGGCGATGTCTTTGGGATTGGTGATGCCGACGCCCCAGGCATAGATCGGTACGCCCTCGCGCGACGCCAGTTCGGCGGCGGCGATCGGGCTGACACCGGCGTTGCTGGCTCCATCGGTGACCAGGATCAACCCGGCCAATGGCTGGCCGCGCGATTTGGTGATCGAGGCGCGAATCGCATCGCCCATCGCGGTCGTGCCGCGCTCGGCTTTGACCTTCTCCAAGGCGGCGGCGAGGGATTGGTCAGTTTCGATCGGCACATCATACAGTTGCTCGCCAAAACTGACGGCCCGGATGTCGTAATCCTTCTTCAGACGACTGAGCAAATCCAGCTTTGTGTTGCCCATCGCGGCGCGGACCAGATCAAGCCGGGCGACATCGTTCATCGGCTGTGTCGTCGGCGATTTCTGGGCAAGCCCACCGGCCGGATCGATCGCACCTTTGGCAATCAACGCCCGCTGCTGATCATCGCTTTCCGTGCGCGGGTCGGCGATCGACATACTGCTGGAGGCATCAACCAACACCAGAATCGCCTTGCGGATGTCGCCTTCGAGTGCGAATCGCAAGACAGGCCTGGCGATCAAGAGCAGCAGGCAGACGAACAGCGCCACCCGCAGGCCGGCCATCGTCCACCGCTTCCAGAGGGGCAAATCAGCTTCGCGTCGATAGAGCAGAACGGAAATCACCGCCAGTGCGATCGCCAGCAGCACCAACCACCAGTCGCCGATGCCGCTGGTGAAGACCAGTTCGCTACCGGTCACCCGCGCGTTGCCGCCGGTGGTGATGTTGAAGAGTTTGAGAAGCCACTCGGTCATTAAGTCGTCAACTCGATGTCTTTCTACTTGGACCTGCTAAACCACATTGCCAGTCCGGATTCGGTCACGGCCAACATCAAAAGGAGCACCGCGAGCGGGAAAAGCAACTCGGTTCCGGTCTGTTCTTGTTTCAGATTCGATGCCAGATCGGTGTCGGCACTGCATGTCATGATATTCGCGCTCTCGGCCAGCGATTTGCGCGATTCCTCGGTGATTGTTTCCAGATTGCTCTCGCTGGCATCGGTCTGGGCGGCAAAAAGCAGCGGACTTTGCCCGGCGATCGTCAATTGATACGTCCCCGCCTGCTCGGTCGGGTCGGCGGTGAGCGTCGCGACGCCGTTGACCAACTCGATTCGCCTTGAATCGGGGATGGCCGTCGGATCATTCAGATACTTGATCTCTGCCTCTTTGCTCAGCAATTCGATGCCCGTGGTGTGCACAAATCGCTGGCCGACGGTGAGATTGAGCGATTCGTCTCGCTTTTCCACGATCGCGCCGATCGATCGGTAGAGCAACGGGACAAAAATACCCGGCTTGGCGGGTAAATCCGACCACGCACTGTCTGCCGTCGTGTTGAACACGATCACGCGACCTGCACCGACCGTCCGCTCGGCAACAGCAGGCGAACCATCCAGAAGCTGCAATACCGATTTGGGCGGCAACTGCTTCTTGTCGCTGGGGGGCACGAGTGTCAGCGGCGTGTATTTGTACAAACTGATCGACGCCAGTCGCCCGCTGGCAGGGTCTTTCCACAAGGTGGCGATGGGGTGATCGAGTTGCGATTCGGAGAATGTGGTCAGCCGCGTCTGGGCCTTGTCGTCGCCTTTGGGCTCGCCAAAAGTGGCGGGCAGAAGATTGAGTTTGCCGAACGCGTCGTTGTAAAAATCGCGTCGCATCCGGTCGCCGGGGAAAATCAGCAACCCGCCGCCTTTGTTGACGTAAACAGAGAGGGCTTCGACGCTGTTGGCGGACATGTCCGAGACGTTGGCGAGGATGACCGCGTCGAAATCGTCCAGATTCTCACCTGCCATCGATCCGGCATCCGACACTTTAGCTTCTATCAGCGGCGGTTGTCCGTTGGTGCCGCTGGCGTCGAAGGCGGCGCGGAGGAAGAACGTCTCGGCGTCGCGTGCTTCCCGGCCTAGATCGCCATCGACCAGCAACACCCGAACCCGCTTGGTCCCACGCACCACCAGCGTCCGCGAATCGTCGGCGGGAACGCGGTCGGCATTGATCGACGCGGTGATCGCGTAATAACTGTCATCCTTCAATCGCCCGAAAAGCGAGACGGCTTTGCTCTGGCCTGGCTCGATGACGTCGATCGTTGCATCGTCCACGGGTGCGGCAAGGCCCGTGGCACGATCGACGGCTTCGCTTGAAGCCAGCCGCAGCGACACCCGCACGTCGCGGACCGATTCTGATCCATAATTGGTCACGACCGCGGCAAAGCGGATCGGCCGGTCGATCGCCGCCACGCCGGAGGATTGAACCAGTGAACTGACCGCCAGATTCGCGTTTTCAGGTTGTTCGATCAGCACCACGGTGGATCGCACCTGATCCTTGGCCGAATCGAGCAATTGTTTGATCGCGGCGAGTTGCCTGAAACCGGTTTGCTGTCCGTCGGTGATGATGTACAGGTCGCGCGAAGCCGATTGCGAGCGTTTGAGCATCTCCAGCCCCTGGCGAATCGCTGGCAGAAGATCGGTCGCACGGTCGGCGGGTTTGAGCGTCTCGATTGTTTTGCGCGCCTGAGCAAGATCGCGCGACGGTTCGGCGATCACCGGTTGAAACGAATCCCCTGCCATCCACACCGCGACCGACGATCCCGACGGAAGCGACTGGACGATCTCCCCGGCGGCGCGTTTGGCGACATCAAAGCGGCTGGAGACGCCGGTGGTTTGTGACATTGAGTAGGAGTGATCGATCAGCAGCAAGGTGGCCGACGCCGGTTGCCCGAACAGTCCCGCCGCCGCGTTGAGGGCAGGTCGTGCCAGCGCCAGAGCAATCAACGCGATCAGCAATACGCGTAACAGCAGGAGAATCAGGTCTTCAATTTGCAGACGGCGTTGATTGTTTTCGACCGACGCCTGCAAAAACCGCATCGCCGCCCACGGCACGCGCTGAATCTGCCGCCTGTTAAGCAGGTGGATGATGATCGGCACGGAAACCCCCGCGAGGCCGAAAAGGAGGATGGGGTTGAGAAAGCTCATGAAGGAGGGTCGGGATCTGAAAATCTAAAATTTGAAATTTGATATTTGAAGAATTCAGCGACTCGTAGTCCTCTGTCTGAACGCCAGATAACCGGTCAGTGTTTCGTGCAGCGGATGTTGGGTTGTGACCTGCACATAGTGCACTTTGTTGCGTTCGCAACCGATGCGAATCGTATCCAGAAATTGAGTCAATGCTTCGATGTAGCTCTTGCGAATCTCGTTGGGGCGAGTCACCTGTCTGCCGGTGTTCTCGTAGCCGATGAACTCGACGTTACCCTTGAACGGGAACTCCAGCTCATTCTGGTCGAGCACCTGAAACAGGATCACTTCATGCCCGCCAAAGCGCAGATGCTGGATACCATCGAGGATGGCCTGTTCGTCGTCAAAGCAGTCGCTGATGAGGATGACAATCCCGCGTCTGCGGCTGGTCTGGGCGATCTGGTGCAACACCGGCGCGATGCTGGTCGAATACTCCGGCTTGAAATCCACCAGCGTCTGCATGATGTTGTGAATGCTCGCCAGATTGCCGGTGCGGGGGATGTATTTCTTGACCTCGTTGTCAAAAAGAGTCAGTGAGATCGCGTCACGCTCGCCCAGAACGACATACGCCAGCACCGCCGCCATCTGTTTGGCGTAGTCGAGTTTGGTGATCTTGCCCGAGCCGTATTTCATCGACTCCGACCCATCGACCAGCAGGTGACAAACGAAGTTGGTTTCCTGTTCGTACTGACGGATGTAGTACCGATCAGATCGGCCAAGCACTTTCCAGTCCAGGTGGCGCAGATCGTCGCCGGGGACGTATTCGCGGTGTTGGGTGAACTCGACGGAGAATCCGTGGAACGGCGACTTGTGATTGCCGACCAGATACCCCTCGACGACATACCGTGCGTGCATCCCCAGCGCCTCGGCCTCAGAGACGGCTTGCGGGTCGAGAAGATTGGGTTCGGTGTCAGCCATGCGGGAAAACTGCGAATGCAGAAAAACAAGAATCAGATAAAGGCTTCGGCCTAATCCAGTTTCTTATCTTTCGGGATCGCCTCGATGATCTTCCGTGTGATGTCGTCGGCGGTGACACCTTCGGACTGGGCGGCGAAATTGGGGGCGAGTCGGTGTCGGAAAATCGCCGGTGCGACAGCGGCGACGTCGTCGCAACTGGCGGCAAAATTGCCGTTCAGGATCGCCCGGGCCTTGGCGGCGAGAATGAGGTTCAGACTCGCACGCGGGCCTGCGCCCCAGGTCAACCACTTTTTGCAGAAATCGAGTGCCTCAGGCGTCTTCGGACGTGTCACGCGCACCAGTTTTTCCGCATAAGCAAAGACATGATCGCTGACCGGCACTTTGCGAACCAATCCCTGGAGTTGCATGATCTCTTCGCCACTGAGTACGGGCTGAGGTTTGCCCATGCCCGCGCCGGTCGCCATTTTCATGATCTGGCGTTCTTCGGCCGCAGACGGGTAATCGACATAGATCAGGAACATGAACCGGTCCATCTGTGCTTCGGGCAGCGGATAGGTGCCTTCCTGCTCGACCGGATTCTGGGTCGCCAGAACGAAGAACGGCTCGGGCAACTTCCAGTCATTGCCGCCGACCGTGACTTTTCGCTCCTGCATCGCCTCGAGCATGGCGGCCTGGGTTTTGGGGGGCGTTCGGTTGATTTCGTCCGCCAGCACCATGTTCGCAAAGATCGGGCCTTTGATGAACTTGAATTCGCGCTTACCCGTTTCCGGATCGACCTGGATCACTTCAGTGCCGGTGATGTCTGAGGGCATCAAGTCAGGTGTGAACTGGATGCGTTTGAAAGACATTTGCATGCACTGCGACAGACTGCTGACCAGCAACGTCTTGGCCAGACCCGGGACGCCCATGAGCAGCGCGTGGGATCGGGTGAAGATCGCGATCAGCAGCTCGTCGATGACTTCGTGCTGCCCGACGATCGCTTTGGCCAGTTCGCTCTTG
>JBGSMH010000188.1:0-5370 GCA_041740275.1 Phycisphaerae bacterium | reverse complement strand
GCGCGGGTGGGGGTGTCATCGTTTCAGACATTGGTTGGACAGCGACGCGAGACTATTCGCGTGGGGGTTCGATGCGGATGATCTGGGTGTTGCCCTGACGCAGCACTTCAGGCACCACGGCTTCGGCAGGTTTTTCCTTGCGGAACGCGGCGTAATCGGTCTTGAACTGCTCGACGCCGGTGACCGGAGTCTGGTTGATCCGCTGGACAAAATCGTTGGGTGCCAGACCCGCAGCCTGAGCGGGACTTTGCGGGCGGACGAAGGTGATCACGCCACCTTTGGTTTCGGCCGGGATCTTGCGGGCGTAGGTGTCTTCAAACACCACGTCGCGGGTCGTGAACCCCAGATCCTCGGCATAATGCCTCGCCGCCCTGTTGGCCTGGGCGGGGCGTTCGTCCATGGTCACTTCAACGGGCTTCGGTTCAGCGCCACGTTCGGAGATCACGCCCAACGTCACTTTTTCACCGACATCCAACTTGCTCAGTTCGCGGGTGAAGATCGCCGGGGCTTCGTCGGGCAGGTCGCCGCGATCGAGGGGTTTGCCGTTGAGGGAGACGATGATGTCGCTCTTTTTCAGCCCGGCGCGATCGGCACTGAAACCGGGGATGACATCGCCCACCTGGATCGCGACTTTGCCCTTGAGTCCATAGAACTCTGCGACGTCTTTGGTCAGCCCGGTGAGGCTGGTCACGCCGATAAACGCCAGCTTCAGCGGCTCGGCGGCTTTGGGCGGGGTCTTGATCGAGGGGATAAAGTCGCCTGCGGGGGTGAAAATCCGCGTCGGCGATTCAACCGATGCGAACGGATTGCGCGGATCATTCAGCAGCACGGTGCGCTCGGGCTGGGAATTGACCAGTCCGACGACCTCACCTTCTTCGTTGAATACTGGCGAGCCGATGACCGTCAGCCCGCTGCCGGTGACCAGCACCTGCGGGACAGGCCCGCGAAGCGTCGCCGCAACATCCGCCGAGCTAAAATACGCGTTATACCCGGCGGCTTTGGGAAGCAGACCCACGCTGTAGACCATTTCGCCGATCGATACCGGCTTGTCGACAAACGTCAGGGGCGTCCATTCGGTCTTTTTTTCCTTATCCGGCTTGGCTTTGACATAGCTAAGCCCGTAGCGCTCATCGCGACCGAGGAACTCGGCATCGATCTCATTTTCCGGATCGCCGGGCAGCATCAGCTTAAAATGCGTCATCTGCGAATCGGGCAACCCACGCGGGGCTAGGTCAATGCTGTAAACGATCGTCCCGGCGTCATCGACCACCACGCCCATGCCCGCAAAATCGCGCTTGCCCAGTTCGCCTTCATAGGTGAATTGAACGACGACCAGCGACTTTTTAGCCCGGTCCAACAATTCGGCCGGCTTCAAAGCGTCGGCAGCCAGCGAATGGGATGCGACCTGCGCTAGGGCTGCAAGGGTGATCAACGGGGTGATGAGACGTTTCATAGTGTTTGTATCCTTCAGGGTCACTTTCGCGCTACCCCGCCTGTCGGGATCGGGCAATCGTGTCATAGTGTAACGCAATCGGATCGTTAAAGCAGGTATCGCAGTCTGGAAACACCCCACTGGATGAGTCGGTCGCGCCATGAGCGACGTTGCCAGGCATCGCGACAGATGAGTTTGGCAAACCGCATATCGTGCCGAAACAACTCGGTCAGTCCGCGAGCAAATTCGTCGCTCCGTACGATCGCCGAGATCTCGCAGTTAAACTCAATACTGCGGTAGTCCAGATTCGTTGATCCGACCACGCCAATATGCTCATCGACCACCGCCGTCTTGGCGTGCAGAATGACATATTGTCGCTCGTATATTTCGATCCCGCTGCAAATCATCCGCTCATAAAACGCCCGGGCGGCGGTCACCATGATCGGCAAATCGCTCTTGGCACCGAACATCAACTGCACCTTCACCCCGCGTCTCGCGGCATCGCACAGTTCGCCCACCAACTGATCATCCGGCGCAAAATACGCCATGGTCATGCGGATGCTCGATTTGGCCGACGCGATCAGATCATGCAGAAGAGGCCGAAGCGGGCTAGCGAGGGTGGGGACCGTCGCCAGGACCGCGATGCTGTCGGGTTTCATGATCGTCGCCGGCGGGGCGTCGGTGTCGGCGGCTTTACCGACGCGATTGCCTTTGGGGGAGCGGGGCAGTTCGATCCCGGCGGTGTGCATGGCGCGGACGATCCGGCCTCCCTGGCAAATATAGTTCCAGGTCCGCACGAACGACCCCAGGAACATCCGCGCCGCCGGTCCGGTCACGCCGATACCGGTATCGCGCCATAGCTCTGTGGGTTTGAGCTTGTTCGCCGCGACCCACGCCCCGGCGTACGGGTCGGCGATATTCAGCCCGCCCACGCCCGCAAAGTTATCATCCACCACCACCAATTTGCGATGGTCCCGCGAATACGGACGCCAGCCAAAATCGCACTCCCAAGGCCGGATCGGGTGAAACTCCGCGACCCGCGCCCCGGCTTTCCTGAGCCGGTCAAACATGGACCGATCATTGCCACCCCACACGCCATAGCTGTCGTAAATGATGTAGACGTTGACGCCTTCGCGCGCCTTTTTGATCAGCAGATCCGCAAACGCGCGTCCCGTGGCGTCATCGTCCCAGATGTAAAACTCAAAGCAGATGCGTGATTTTGCCCCGGCGATCGCGTCGTGGGCTTGTTTGAGGGCTTCGCCGTCTTTAAGTAGCCGCACCGTCGATCCGTCCGCCAGCGTCGTCGCCGGGGGGCTTTCCCACCCGTCGTCATGGTCTCCCGGCGCGACATTTACCCCGACCTGATTGCGGCGCAGCAGTTTTCTCAGCATCCGCTGAGGCCCCGAACCGCGTGACGGATGAAAATGTGACGGAAGCGAACCGCTCATTGCGTCTCATCCTAGCCGCGCGGGCGGGCTTTGGCATGGGCAATTAGGAACCGAGCCGGTCGGGGGTCTGGTAATATTTCTGTCCGCCCTCCCTTTTTTTTCTGAATGCAGAGCTCACGATGGCACGAAGGTTCACGAAGCGGCGAAGCACACGTAGAAGACCCGATCGACCGCAGAGCCGCAGAGAGCGCGGAGATCAACCCGGCGGTTCTCCAACGATTCTTCGGCGCATGGGCATTGTTTTTGATGCAGGCATTTAGGTCTTTTCGTGTCTTTCGTGCACTTCGTGGTCAATGCATTTATGAACCACGAAGGTCACGAAGCGCACAAAAAAACACGAAGAATTGGCTTGGGGCTTTTTGAAGTTCGAGCGTCAAACTTCAAACTCCAAACCAAATTCTCCTTCGTGCGCCTTCGTGACCCCTTTGAGCCTTCGTGAGCTCTGCGATCCGCATCGTGCCGCAACCGAGTCAATGATAGACCGGCCGGGCAGGGGGTGCGACAGAATGCCGTGGGGCATATTGTCGCATCTGGTGGAAATACACAATTATCCGGCCTTAAGATCGTTCAATCGAGTGTCTGAACGCCTTTCGGTTCGCATTTCCAGAAGAAAGGGTAGAGATGGCATCAGTTGAAACAAATGGAACGGGCATGGGTGGGATCGTCACCCGGGCTCGTTGGAATCCCTATGCGGTTGGGGCGGCGCTGGGCGTGTTGAGCTGGGCGGTCTTTGCGATCGTCAACGCGCCACTGGGCGTGACGACGGCAGTCGGGCAATGGTCTGGGTTGGCCGCCGAGCCGGTCGTTGGCGTCGAAGGACTCAAAGCCAATGCCTACTGGGCGAAGTCGATGCCGGCATGGGACTATGGCACGCTCTTTCTGGTCGGCACGTTCTTCGGTTCGCTGGTCGGTGCCCTCAGCAGCAAAAGCTTCAAGATCGAGACCGTCCCGCTCGTCTGGCAAGAGCGCTACGGCAACTCGCCCCTCCCCCGAATGATCGTCGCTTTCATCGGCGGGATTATCGCGATGTACGGCGCACGCATGGCAGGTGGTTGCACCAGCGGAAACGGACTCAGCGGGTCCATGCAACTGGCGGTCAGCGGGTGGACGTTCTTCTTCACCATGTTCGCATCAGGATTGATCACCGCGTTTTTGATCTTCCGGAAGCGCGCGTTGTAAGAACTAAATAGACTAAAAATGTGAGGATTCCGATGGAATTACCGATTACAGGTTCGACCGCGTTGGTGCTTGCGGTGGTGTTTGGGTTCGTCTTTGGCCTCCTGCTGCAACGCGGCGGGGTCGCGAACTACAACGTCATCGTCAACCAATTTCTGCTCAAAGACTTCACCGTCCTGAAGGTGATGTTTACCGCAATCGTCGTCGGCGGGATCGGCGTATTGGTGCTGCACCAGATGGGCCACGCCAACTACCACATCAAACCCGCCAACATGCTTGGCGTTGTCGTCGGGGCGGCGATGTTTGGGGTGGGGATGGTCACCTGGGGCTATTGTCCGGGGACTGGAATCGCAGCGATCGCGACTGGCAGCGTACACGCGCTGGTCGGCTTCTTCGGGATGCTGTTCGGCGGGATCGTGTATGCGTACAGCTTTACATGGGTGCGCGATCATATTCTCAATGTCGCCGCTCTGGGAAAAATACGATTACCCGAGGTGACGGGCCTCAACGACTGGGTCTGGTTCGCAATCCTCGCAGTGATCGCGGCGGCGGTCTTTGTGATGATCGAAAAACTCGAAGCAAAACGTCTGCCGCTGAGCCGCTAAGGCGTGTCAATTAGAAGGATTATCAAATGAAACCGGTCTTATTCCTATCTGCCGTGTTATGCGGCTGTTTTGCGGTCTCGAACGCTCCGGCAGACCCCGGAAACTGCGGGGCATGCGTCGTCACCACGCAGCCGACCACCCAGCCGGTTGGCGTGATCACGGACGTGGAGAAATCGTCGCTGATCCACATGCGCGAGGAAGAAAAACTGGCGCACGATGTCTATGTGGCATTGGGCAAAAAGTTTGATCTGAAGCCTTTTGCGAACATTCCCAGATCAGAAAAGCAGCACCAATCCGCCGTCGCGGGGTTGATGAAAGTGTACGGCGTTGCCGATCCGGTGGCGGATATGCCCGAGGGCAAGTTCGTCAGCAAAGAAATGCAGGCGCTTTACGACAAGTTGGTCGAAACAGGCAGCAAATCCGAAGTCGCGGCGTTGTCAGTCGGTGCGCAAATCGAAGAGTTGGACATCAAAGACCTGCGTGAACAAGCCGCACACTCGGATAAATCAGATATCAAGAGCGTCTACGCCGCACTCGAGGCGGCATCGGTCAATCACCTCAACGCTTTTATGCGGAATCTCAAAGCCCGTGGCGGCACCTATGCCGCTCAGCACCTGACGCAGGCAGAATTCGATGAGTTGGTCGAAACGACGGGCAAAGGCGGCGGGCCCGGACGCGGTGCTGGTGCTGGACCGGGACGCGGGCACGG
>JBGSMH010000187.1:0-7921 GCA_041740275.1 Phycisphaerae bacterium | reverse complement strand
CACGGGCAGCGGATATCAGGCCGCCGTCCTGGCGAAGCTGGCGCGGGATGTCTACACCATCGACCGGATCAAGCCGTTGCTCGACGACGCGTTTGAACGCATCTCGGCGCTACATATCCGCAACGTGCATTTCCGTTTCGCCGATGGTTCGGCCGGGTGGTCGGCACATGCACCGTTTGATCGGATCATCGTCACCGCCGCTGCGCCACAGTTGCCGCAAACGCTGCTCGATCAACTCGTCGATGGCGGGATTTGCGTCGCGCCGGTCGGGCGACGCGATTCCCAAGACCTCGTCTCCTGCACCCGACGCGGCAACGAATTTGAAACACACCGTTTCTGCGGCGTACGGTTCGTTCCCCTGCTCGGCGAAGGGGGATGGAAAGCGTGAGTGCGACCCCGGCGGCTTCACTATCTTCATTCAGCGGGATCGGCCCGACGCGACTGGCGGCACTCAAGCAATTGGGCGTCACTTCGCCTGCCGATTTGCTGGAGTATTTTCCGTTTCGGTACCAGCTTGAAGTCGCAGAATTGCCGATCGCGGATCTGGTGACTGATCTGGTCCACACCGCTCGCGGCGAAGTGGTGGCGGTCGATTATGTCTCGCACCCCCGCGCCCGATTTGAAGCCACCATTCAGGATCATACCGGCTCACTGGCGTTGGTGTGGTTTAACGGCGCATACCTGCGTCGAAGCATCCATCCGGGTCAACAGTTGCGCGTCAAAGGCAAGGTGAAGTTTTTCCGCAATATCCCGCAGATGGCCAACCCTAAGTGGTGGATCATCGACGCCGACACCCCGGCGGTCGCGGAATCGACCTTCAAGCCGATTTATCCCGCCTCTGCCAAGATGCCCAGTGACACGCTAAGCCGGATCATTCGCGAGCATCTGGATCAGATCATCGAGCCGGTGCAGGAGTGGTTTGAGGATTCGCTGCTGAAAAAGCACGGGCTGATTGGCCGCAAAGAGGCGTACCGGATGATCCACACGCCCGCGTCGCACCGCGAGGCCGCCATCGCTCGCAGACGGCTGGTGTTTGACGAATTGATGCTGTTACAGATCGGGCTGGGGCTGTCGCGCAAGCTGCGTGATGGCCGACTCAGTGCCCCGATCATGCGGCTGGACAAGGTGCTCGATGAGCGGATTCGCCAGCGGTTTCCGTTCACGCTCACCGACGCCCAGCAGCACGCGGTGTATGAGATCGCCAAGGACCTGCAAAAACGTCAGCCGATGAACCGATTGCTACAGGGGGATGTGGGCAGCGGCAAGACGGTGGTGGCGCTGTACGCGATGCTGATGGGGGTGGCGAATAAATTGCAGTCGGCATTGCTGGCCCCGACGGAAGTGCTGGCCGAGCAACACTTTCTGACGCTTTCGCGGCTTTTGGAGGGTTCGAGCGTGCGGATCGCGCTCTATACCGGCCGATCCAAGCGAACCGACAAAGACGCCCTCAAAGCACTGGCCGACGGGCAGGTGCATCTGGCAGTGGGTACACAGGCGCTGATTCAAAAAGACATCGAGTTTGCCAACCTCGGCCTGGTCGTGATCGATGAACAACACAAGCTCGGCGTCGAGCAGCGCTCGATCCTGAAAAACAAAGGTTACGCCCCCCACTACCTCGTGATGACCGCCACGCCCATCCCGCGAACGCTGGCGCTATCGTATTTTGCCGATTTTGATTTAACGACAATCGACGCCCTCCCGCCTGGCCGCCTGCCGATCAAGACGCGGTACGTCCAGACCAATCTCGCGCCCAGCGCCTATGAGTTTGTTCGCCAGCAGGTCAAGCTGGGTCGTCAGGCGTACGTCGTCGTGCCGCAGATCGAAGAAAGCGAGATCGACGACACCGCGAGCGTGAAAAAGAAGTTTGACGAACTTTCCGGCAAAACCTTGATCGGTCTGCGCGTCGGCATGTTGCACGGCAAGATGCCGGCGACCGAGCGCGATCAGATCATGCGGGCGTTCCGCGATGGACAGATCGACGTTTTGGTAGCGACAACCGTGATCGAGGTCGGCATCGACGTGCCCAATGCGACGGTGATCGTGATCGAAAGTGCCGAGCGTTTCGGGCTGAGCCAATTGCACCAATTGCGTGGCCGGGTCGGGCGAAGCGAACTGGCGTCGCATTGCGTGCTGATCTCCGACGCCGTCAATGAAGAGGCGATCGCACGATTGACTGCAATGACGCAAACGACCAGCGGTTTTGATATCGCCGAGGAAGACCTGAAATTGCGCGGCCCCGGCCAATTTTTCGGCACCCGTCAGCACGGTCTCCCCGAACTGAAACTGGCCGATATCAGCCAGGAAATCGACCTGCTCAAAATCGCCCGCGACGACGCGATCGCGTTGCTCGACGAAGACCCCGATCTTCGCAAACCCGCCCACAAACACCTCCGCGCCGCCCTAATCGCCCGCTTCGGCGACTCGATCCCGCTGGCGAATGTGGGATAATGTTTGGAGCCGCAGATGAACGTGGATGAACGCTGATCGAGTTCCCGCTGATTACGGTCCAAGTGAGCGGCCCGATGGACCGGAGTTGCGTCTGCGCGGATTTCTGTCGTCGTCTGCTGTGATCAAATCGGCAAATGTGCGTTATTCGGGTTTACTTCGTGGGGTCTGCATCGGTTTTGCACCGCAGAGGCGGCGGCGCGACCCGCTCCTTCGCCCATGGCAACGGCGTTGCCGGTGACGCGGTAGCTGGAGTGGGCAACAAAGTCACCACTGATACACCGGCCCGCCATCATGAGGCCATCAATGTCCCTGGCGATCAGCGCACGCAGGGGAATGTCGTAAGGCTTGGTGCGAATACGGGTCGCTTCCACGCCAGAGCCATGTTCTTTCTTTGTGGAATGGACATCAACCTCGAAGGTGGCGCGGCAGACCGCATCAGGGTGGCGCGCCCCGGTGATTAGGTCTTCGGCGGTGACTTTGTAGCGTCCATGGATACGCCGACCTTCACGCACGCCGATGTGCGCGCCCGTCGCGACAATGTGGAGGCGCGTCCAAGGTTCGCCCAGGCTTCGCAGGGCGTTGACCAGCCGATGGACCTCCCGCCGGCCGCGGATGGTTGCTTCGGATATGGCATCGCCATCCAAGGCAGAAACACCGTATTCATGGTTGGCCATGAGAAAAAACAAATCATCACGTACGTGCGACATCGTCGGCATCGCGTAGGAAGGCGAGACTCCGGCTCGCTCCATCTCGGCCAGCAGGTTTTGGCGCGGTTGGTGGCCGGGCAGGGCAAGGCCGTGATGGAAGGGGCGCACTTGATCAGGATTGATGCCCGCGACCAGCGCGAGTAGGCTCATAGGTTGGGTATCTCCAGAATCCGGCTTGCCAAGATCGAATCCGCAGCCTGCCCGCGCCGCGAGGTCGCCGTCGCCGGTGCAGTCAATGAACACCTGCGCTTCAATGGCCTCACGACCCGATTTGGATTCGCAAATCGCATGAGTGATACGGCCTTGGCTGACGACCGCATCGACCAGGTAGTGATTGAGGCGAATCTCGACGCCGGCCTCGAGGCACATCTCTTCGAGCAAAGACTTCATGATTTCGACATCAAACCCATTGGTGGGATTGCCGTCGGGCCTGGCGCGGGCTCCAAGTGCATCCAGGCGATTCATGATCGTCCGCATGATGCCCCCCTTGTTGCCGTGGTCGATGATCCACGCCAGTAGGCCAACCGTCCAGACGCCTCCGAGGCAGCCTTGGCTTTCGACCAGACAGGTCTTTGCGCCCGCTTGCGCAGCCGCCAGAGCGGCACCAATACCAGCCGGCCCACCGCCGCAGACCAATACATCCACTTTGAGAGCGACCGCAGTGGTGCGTTCGCTTTCCCTTATGAGTGGATCGATCGTTTTCAGGGAACTTCTCTGACCCATGTGTAAAGCTGCCTCTTTGATGATCCCCGAAATATACTGACGATATCTCCACAGACAAACGCGACTCCCCTGCCGGTCGGTCCGCATGTCGAGCCGATCACATTTGAGCCCGAACGCCGCGAGAAGGCCCAGCGCTTGCAGACTTCACCCAATTCCATATCGTGGTCGGCCGAAAGGATTTCCATGCAATTGGCAGAGCGGATGAACGTGGTTTCGGAGTCGATCACCCTTAAAGTGAGCGCCAAAGCGAACGCCCTGAAGAAGGCCGGGGTGGATGTCGTGGGGTTTGGGGCCGGGGAGCCGGATTTTGACACGCCCGCGTTTATCAAAGATGCCGTCAAAGTCGCATTGGATAAGGGCGTCACCAAATACACGCCCACGCCGTGCTATCCGGAATTGAAGCAGGCGATCGCCGACAAGTTCAATCGCGAAAACAACCTCCCGTACAAGCCCGAAAACATCACCACCGGCGCTGGCGGGAAGCATTGCCTTTACATGGCGTTTATGGCGATCCTCAACCCCGGCGACGAGGTGTTGATCCCCTCGCCTTACTGGGTGAGTTATCCCGAGCAGGTGAAACTGGCCGGTGGCGTGCCGGTGATCGTGGCGGGGGATGAATCCAAGGGATTCAAGCTTACGCCCGACCAACTCGACAAGGCCATCACGCCCAAGACCAAAGTCGTGATGATCAACTCGCCGAGCAATCCCAGCGGAATCGCCTACTCGCCGGATGAACTCAAGGCATTGGCGAACGTGATCGCCAAACACAAGCAGGTGGTGGTTTTCTCGGACGAAATCTATGAAAAGCTGATGTATGGCGGGCTGAAGTTTGTCAGCTTCGCCACGCTGCACCCTGATCTGATCGATCGCACGCTGACGTTTAATTGCCACTCCAAGAGCTTTGCAATGACCGGCTGGCGACTCGGCTACATCGGCGGGCCAAAGGACGCGATCGACGCGATCAACAAACTGCAAAGCCAGATGACCAGCCATGTCACCAGCTTCATCCAGGCCCCCGGCGCACTGGCGCTGACCGACCCGCGCGGCGGCGAAGCGATCGAAGCCATGCGCCAGCAATTCGAAAAACGCGGCCAGCACATGTGGGAACGACTTTCGGCGCTACCCAATGTCATCTGCGTCAAACCCCAGGGCGCGTTTTACTGCTTCCCCAACGTCAGTGCCTATTTCGGCAAGAGTATCAACGGCGTGAAGATCACCGACGCGATCAGTTTTTCATCCGCCTTGTTGGAGACCGACCATGTTGCGGTGGTGCCGGGTAACGATTCGGGATTCGATTCGCATGTTCGCCTGAGCTTTGCGACCAGCCTCGAACAGATCGACAAAGGCATCGACCGCATCGCGGCGTTTCTCAAAAAGCTGGGGTAGAACAGTTCTAGTCGGAAATCTGTTCGTGTCCGCATACTTTTGCGACCGATTGAATCGGCTTACGCGGTAAAGATTCCTATTCACTTTTTTTGTCGTAGATCACCGCGATAGGCCCGCGCGAATTCCACCGCCTGCGAATAGAAAGCCAGCGGGCATAGATATTGCTCCCATAGTTGGCGGTTTCGAAATTGCAGTTGTCGAAATGACTCCGCTGTCAACTTTTCGTGAAACGCAAGAATTATTTCGTTCGCCTTGTGGATATCGCGGTATGGCACGACAATACAGTGTTCATTCCAATTGATCGTGTTCTGAAACGGTAGGTAACAGTCCGTGTCGATCAGCAACGGAATGCGTCCGGCTGACAAAGCCTCGTAAAATCTGAACGAAAAATTGCCCGCGCCGCGGATACACAGAACATAGTCCGAGTCAATGACATTGCGAACGTACTCCTCGCGGAGACGTGCCCGTAACACTTCGTCCGTGCTTGTCTTTGTAACGCAGCCGCCCCAGAATCCCGATCGAAGAACAAATCTGGTTTCGACGTCACTGCAGCGGCGAATCGCTGCCAAGGTCCGACGTCGGTACCACATGCCCACTGCATTGCGGGGCCTTCCGAGCATCAGTAAGGCCAAGTCCTTCGCCGGATCTCCGGCATTGCCACAGAAACTCACGATCGGCTTGATTGACTTAGGGCGAGTATCAACTTGGTTGCCGGTATACAAAAGAATATCGTCCGTCTGAGGGGCCATCGCAAACTCGCGCGGGTGACGTCGCGAGGCGAAAACAGACGGATGAAAAACGAACCCGTAACGGGGCACGAACGGAATCCCATGGTCAAAAAGCTGGAAAAAAATCGCCGGTCGATTAGCCCGCTCCGCAATCTCGCAAACCGCGTCCGCGGCCTCGCGGGTGCCTTTACTGAAGTGCAACCACTTGGGGTAGATGCAAACGTCCGACTCGGCGGCAGAATCGACAATCTCGAAAACACTCTTCGCATCACGGCAGATGGCGCTCAGGCCATTCATGAAATGCGGGTGTTTGATCAGACGATCGTGATTGCCAAGTAACGCCGCAACCAGTGTCATGGACGACTCTGAACGGTCAACACCCGGTAGGAAGATGCGGTGCTTCTGAACCATTCGACCTCAATCACCGTGGTTAAAGGGCCCGGCGGGCCCGTTGCATCGCGGAATAAACAAACACTGCACCACTTAAAATTCGCCCAAATGCGCAAGGTTAATCTGGATCGAGTATTATGCTCCACTAGCGGTTTTGCAAGAGTTGCTACCCGGTCTTCACATCACCCGTCAATGAGCGAATGAATCATCATGAGTCCTAATCCGGCGTCAACGACCCAAGTTTCCATCATCATACCGGCCTTCAATGCGGGTCGTTATTTGGAGAGTACATTGACCAGCATCCGTGACCAGCACTTTCCGTATTGGGAGTGCATTGTTGTAAATGATGGATCCACCGACGCAACTGGGGATATCGCAAATCGGATTGCCAAAGCCGACTCGAGAATTAGAGTCTTTCATCAGAAGAACGCTGGAGTTTCTGCGGCGAGAAACTTTGCCCTGAAGCAAATCTCACATCAATCGCAGTACATCGCTTTCATGGATGCGGACGATCTCTATGTGCCCGACGGACTGCTTCGCCTGCTCGAGCTCACTCGCGACGGCGTCATCGGTGCGCACGGTCTTGCCGGATGGATTGATTCAGACGGAAAATCACTGCAGCCACAATCCTATTCCGATGCCAATCAACAGCGTCTGCGGACGCAGGGCTGGAAAGTCACCGCAATGGCGCCCGAGGAAAGGACTGATTTCAATGCGGTTGTCACCAAGTCGTTTTATCCCCCCGGAACCGCGATCCTGCGCCGTGAAATTGCGAAAGCCGTGGGGGATTTTGATCCGACACTGAGTCCTGCCGAAGATTGGGACTATTGGGTTCGTGTCCTAAGGCACGGGGATATGGCATTTACCGATCAGACCGTCTGCCTCTACCGCAAACACGGTTCAAACGCATCGGGCGCGGTTCCCAAGTTGCATCGGGCGAACGACCGCGTGCGACTCAAGACATTCTTGTCTTCCGAAAACCGCCCCGGCGATCGGCATCTCTTGAGAAAGTGCCACCGCGCGGGCAACGTCTACCGATTGCGGCTCAGGCTGGCTGCAATCTGGAAGGATTTGAAAGCGTTCCGACTGATTCCGGCGTTCCGAACAGCCGGATTCGCCGCAATACATGCCGTCCGGTTCATTATTGGCAGACCGACGAAATTGATATAGGCTTACTTGATCTCGTTCAAAGCCCGAAAAGAATCTATTACCTCGGGCGCGAGCCGATCGTATTGATGGACCACTGGTATTGGTTGACCATGTACCCCAATGACGACGCCATCTGCTATTCGAAAAGCCTTTGTCGTTCCAAGCGTTGCGACCCGACCCGTATCATTGTCGGACACGGAAAAATCGCCCGGTCCAAGTTCTCGATGAATGAGGTAATTGTGGATTCCTTGGTCAATACCGCGAGGCGCCCAAGTTCTGACCTTTGTGGCAGCCTTGCAGAACAGATTAAGGTATTGCAGTAATCGATTGCGATGGCCAAACATCGTCCCAGAGCAGAATACTGGCTTCCCGGAGAATTCTGATACCACT
>JBGSMH010000186.1:0-4409 GCA_041740275.1 Phycisphaerae bacterium | reverse complement strand
CGCAGATAAGGCACTCTTGCGCCTGACCATGGCCGGCTGGAGCGGGCCGGCGTTTGTCGACTATGTGCAGAGCGTCCACGAAAGCCCGTCCGACCCCCGCTACGAACTTGCGGTCGTGCTACAGCAGGTCGAGTGGCGCGTCCTGTTCGATTTCTGCATCCGCCAAGCCTGCGGCAAATGAGCCTCCGGAATGTGGATAACTTGTGTGCAGTCGTTTCATATCGAGTGGATTCGAGGTTGAGCATTTCCCGGCTTTGTTCAAGAAAGCCTGAAAAACGCTACTATTCCGTGTTATTATCGCACTTTGCTTCGTTCTCATGTATCCGAAAAAGTTCCGCTTTGTTTCCCAAAGCGATGTGGATAAATTGTCGCAGCACATTTCCCTTACGAACCATAAATCACAGACCGGTAACGGGTTGGCGACGAATTGCGCGTCGACTCAGACAGCCCATATTTCAACTTATGACGCCCGGCGGTACGCTGGGACACCATGACACGCACGCATTCCCGTCGACGGATTGTTCGATTTGTGCCCGCCATCCTCGCGACCCTGGCGTCGTCGGTGCTGGCGGTCAAAACGCAGTATTTCACGCACACCACGCCCGAAGACTTCGCCGACGGGACGCGTGAGGCGATCGTAGTCACCAACCATGGCGAACTAAAACTGTCGCGCAAGCTCGACTCCCTTCTCCCGGCAGACAAGACCATCGAAACGATCGTCGCGATGACCGACTCCGCCGACGGGTCCGCAGTCATCGGCACGTTCCCCGAAAGCCAGGTCCTCTCGCTCAAAGAGGGCAAACTGCAATTGCTGGCCAGCTTTGAAAAACAGACCATCACCGCACTCGCACGAGGCACCGATGGTGCGACCGTGGTTGCCGTAACGGACGGGCAACACGCCCAACTGCTCCAGATCACCAAAGCCGGGGAAAAGCCAGTCGAGCTGGCGACGCTGAAAGACGCGTTTTACATCTGGTCGATCGTCCCGCGCAACGGGGCGTATCTATTGGGCGTCGGCGCTCCGGCCCGGGTGATCGAGGTCAAAGGCAAGGAAACAACGACCATCGCGACACTGGACGGCGGCAACGTCTTGTCGCTGCTGGCCGATAAAGACGGAACGCTGTACGCCGGGACGGATCAGGACGGTTTGGTCTATCGCATTGGCGCGGACAAGAAGCCCGTGCTGGTGTTTGATGCCACCGAGGCCGAGATCAGTGCACTGGCGTTTGATGGACAGGGCCGGCTACTGATCGCGACGGGCGAGGCCAAGTACGTCGAGCCCGCAAAGGCCGAAGAGGCCAAGTCCGGTCGTCCCGAAGGCAAGGCGGCCGCCTCAACCATCCCGGCTGAAAAGCCGACAACGCCCCAGGCCCCCGCTGCCGATAATGCGACCGCGATCCAGGCCGACACGCCTGATGCGCCGAAGGCACCCGATGCCGATCCTCCCAAAGCAGACGCAGCCAAAACCAACGACGCCAAAACCACCTCTGCCGGCCCGGTTCAGCCAGCCAATCCCGATGCGGACGCAGAAGAAGATTCCGAAGGCAACGCCGTCTATCGACTCGCCGAATCAGGCCTGGTGACAGAGATTTTCCGCGCCCCAGTCGTGATTTACGCGATGGCGACCACAGAAAACGTGATCTATCTCGGCACCGGCCCGAACGGCGATGTCTATCAGATCAACCCCGCCGACGAAGAGCACTCGATCGTCGCGCATACCGATGCGGCACAGGTGAGCGCGATCCAGAAAATCGGCGATTCGATCGTCCTGGCGACCGCCAACAACGGACGCGTCGAGCGACTGTCGGCGGCGCTGGCAACCGAAGGCACCTTTACCAGCGATCCGTTGGATGCGGGCGTCGCCAGTCGGTTCGGCAACATGCAACTGCGCGGACAACTGCCCGAAGTCACCTCCTTGACCATCAGCACACGGTCCGGCAACGGATCAGACCCCGAATCCGGCACCTGGAGCGACTGGTCCGCACCCGCTAAGGCACAGGCGTTTGTCCCCAATGCCTCCCCGGCGGCGCGGTATCTGCAATACAAGCTGGTCATGAAATCCGACGGCAAAGCCGTCCCCACGCTGGACGAAATCCGCCTGGCGTATCAAAAGCCGAATATCGCCCCCCGCGTCGAATCCGTCACGGTCGGCCCGGACGATGCCGTCCCGGGCAATCGCACCATCTCCTGGCTGGCGAGCGATCCGAACGAAGATGCGCTTAAATATCAGGTCCACGTGCGGATGGTCGGTCGCGGCGGATGGGTGAAGCTGGCGGAGAATCTGTCCGAAACCCACCACACCTGGCCCGCCGACCAGGCCGCCGACGGTCGATATGAGGTCCGCGTCACCGCGGCCGACGCCACCGATAATCCGCCCGCACAAGCCCATAGCGCCTCCCGCGTGAGCGAAACCGTCGTCATCGACAACGCCGCTCCGGTAATCGGGGACGTTAAAGTGGATAAATCGACGGTGACTTTGCGGGTGGTCGACCGCAATGGGGTGGTCGCGGCGCTGGATTATGCGCTGGATTCGACAGACCACTGGCAACGAAGCCTTCCAGATGATACGATGGCCGATTCCCCTGAAGAGCGGTACACGCTCCAATTGGGCAAGCTGGCGGTCGGCCAGCACACGCTGACGGTGCGAGCCACCGACAGCGAAGGCAATACGTCGTTCGAGGTGATCGGCGTAAATGTGCCGTAGTTAAAGAGTTATGTTCGTCATGCGACGCAACACGATGCTATTGGCGTCGTTTTGATTTTCGAGGAAAGCCATGCATTACCCCCATCGCATCAGCCACATCAAGCGCGCCCGCAAGCTCGGTTTCCGCGCCCGGATGAGAACCAGCAACGGCCGAAAGACCATCAACGCCAAGCGCCGTGCAGGCCGCAAGGTGCAGGTCGTCTGATCGGTTTTTGCCGCGTCTGAGTCAGAAACAACCCATTTTGAGCGGGTCGCCGCCTATCCGGTTAAGCAGGAGCATCACGCACATGGACAAGACCACTTTGCTTGCGTCACTGGACTTCGCCCGCGCCCGTCTGTTGGGCAGCCTCGATTCGATCGAGGCGTCCGGGCAGGATGTCGCCAAGGTACTGGCGTGGCGGCCGGGTCCGGGTCGGGCCCACATCGCCTGGCAGGCCATGCATTGTGCCGCCACCCACGATCGCTACCTCAACGCCCGCATCAAAGGCACCGAAGTCACCGACCCCAAGCTCTGCGACGCCTACGCCGGCGGAAGCACGCCCAGCGATGACAACATCCCTACGCTGGCAGAGATTCGCGGCAAACTCGCGACGCAGTTCACCGCCTTCCGCGCCTACGTCCAGGCCGCGACCCCCGAAGAACTCGCCCGCGTCCAAGACTTCCCCAACAACGTCAAACGCACCATCGGCGAATCGATCCTGCTCTTGACCTGGCACGAATCCCACCACCAGGGACAGATTCACCTTACATGGAATCTGTATAAAGCTGCCGTTGGGGCATAGGGCGCTGGGAAAGTGTGGAATGTGAAATTTGGCATTCCATCGCCCACTGCGTACCGCGGACTGCCCACTGCTTTTCACTTGTTGCATTTGTTGCATCATCTTTGACCCACGCGAAAAATATAACCATTTGTCAAAAATGGACTTAACGATTTCGCGACCCCTCGAATGTTGCGCGCCAGCGTGCAACTGTTGCAACTCCTACCTTTCCGGCCGGGAATTGAGCCTTTCCATCCCCAAACGTAGCGATACACGACGATTCAACTATATCCCCGAAAACCTGAAAAGTCGGCGGTAAAACAGGCAATGCCGCCGATTTTTTCAATCCCCTGACACAATGCTGTCACCACCACCCCCCCCCGCCCGGCGGTCCCAGCTTTGCTGGGACCGTGTCCGTCAAGGCCAAAATCGACACCGCGATCCGCGTGAATTGAAACCGAGAGTTCAGTGTCGTCGCGTCAAACGCTCCTCAAAAACAGGTATTTCATAGTGTGGACGCATCCCGTTCGAGGTTTTCGGATCGGCGGCGGTCTGTGTGGGGAACAAATTCGCGATAGCGACCCTGGCTGTTTGGCGATCCATTTCATTCAGTTGATTGCCATTGCGGTCCAGAACGTCGGCCATTTGCACTGGATGAGAGACGGCGCGCAATAGTTCGTCATACGCCTTGTCCTGAAGAGACCCCATCTCGTACCGCGCGACGGTCGCGGGGCTCATTCCAAGTAATGCGGCAAACGCCCGCTGACTCAAGCTGTATTTTTGCCGGATCGCGCGAATCTCATCCGGAAGAAGCAATCCATGGCGTTGGCGATAGGCGTTGTAGAGTTGTACCGAAGGGTCACCGAAAGTCGGGTCGACCGTCTCTTCGCCACAGGTTTCGCAGATCAGTCGCGGAACTCCCAGGACGATCTTCTCACCTCGGACCG
>JBGSMH010000185.1:0-4375 GCA_041740275.1 Phycisphaerae bacterium | reverse complement strand
CCCCGCCGCCCCCGGTGGCCGTCCCGATCATCCCGCCCAAGGATGTGCCCGATTACCTTCGCGGATCGATCTGGGAACACGTCGATGTCGGCGGGCTGGACCCGATGCGCGTCAGCGGGTTCGGCCTAGTGGTCAATCTCGACGGTACCGGCGACACCCGCGCGCCCAACCCGGTGCGCGATTACATGGTCAAGCTGATGCAGAAGCACGGCTTTGGCAACATCAACATCCCCGGCATGGGCGCACTCGGACCGGAGCGTGTGCTCAACGACAAAGGCAACCGAACCGCGATCGTCCGCGTCGATGGCTACATCCCGCCGGGGGCGCGAGAAAATCAGCTTTTCGATGTGCAGGTGACGGCACTGGAGAACAGCAACACCAGCAGTCTGCATCGCGGGATACTTTACACCACTGATCTGGCCCCGCGTGGGGCAGACCCGTTCAATCCCGGGGCGGCGGGTATCAATACCTTCGCACGCGTCTCGGGACCGATTTTCGTCAACCCGACATTTGCCCTCGACTCTTCAAAAGCCACCGCCGGTCAAAGAATGGGTTTGCGCACGGGTGTTGTCATGGGCCGCGGGATCAATCTTCAGGACCGCCCGCTGGTTCTCAAATTGCGTCAGCCCGACCGGCGAATCGCCCGACTGATCGAGCGACGCGTGCAGGAGCATTTCCAGGACGGTCGCGCCGCCTCGATGCAAAGCGAAGGCGACGTGCTGGTCACCATGCCCGCGAGCTTCAACGGCGACTACGAGCGATTTGCCGGCGTGGTGTCGCACCTGTTTCTCAATTCGACCACGGATTTCGCGGTGCTAAAAGCGCGCAAGCTGGTCGAAGTGGCGATGCTGGAAAAAGCCAACGCCCCGCTGTTGAACATGACCTATGCATGGGAAGCCATGGGGCCCGCGGTGATTCCGGAGATCCAGAAGCTGTATACCCACGACTCGCCCGATGTCGTTTACGCCGCCGACCGCGCGGGCACGTTTCTGGGCGACAGCATGGCCGAGGAGACGCTCGCCCGCATCGCGCGCCGAACGGACAACGCGTTTCAACTGGCGTCGATCAAAGTGCTCGGGCAGGTCACGCGTAACGCCCGCATCGGCCATCTCTTGCGCGCAATCATCGATGGTGACCAATTGCTGGCGCGGATCGAGGCCTATCGCGCCATGATCGCATCCAAAGACCCGATCATCTATTCGATGTCGATCCGGGAAAAGTTCATTCTCGACATCGTTCCGACCAAGGGCACGCCGATTGTCTATGCCAGCCGCGTTGGCACGCCACGACTGGCGCTGATCGGCGACCCGCTCCGCATCGCCAACCCGATCCTTTACATGGCAATGGAGAATCGCTTCAGCATCGTCGCCAACCCCGGCAGCGAAGCGATGCACGTCTTTTTCCGAGGCAGCGACTATCAAGTGCCTGCCGACGTGCAACTGGCACCGGAACTACCCATCCTCATCGCCCGGTTAGGCGGGGAAGGCGAACGACTGGCCAACGGAAATCGCTTTGATTTTGGATATACGGATATTGTCGGGATCGTCGAGCAACTGGCCGATCGCGGGCTGCTCGTCCCCGCCAACGCCCCGGCCGGCAAGGAACTGGCGAAGGTCGTCTTCCAGATGCAGGAACTGCCCGGCCTGGACGACCCGATCATGACCGCTCCCCCGATTATGGCCAACGAGGTCGAACAGCGTCCGACTACCCGTCCGGCGCCCATCGGAGATTCACCCGCCGCCCCAGGTGCTCGTCCGGCCGTCATCCCCGACCTCGTCACCGAGACCCGGCCGCAACGTTGAGGCGAAGTTGACCCTTTTGTTCACTCGACCGCGTCAGTTCACGCGATCAGCCGCTGACTGAAGAGTGTGGCGGTGTTGGTGGTACCCGCCTTGAGCGTGATCGTTGCCGGCGCGGCGTTGGTACTGGACCAACCGGAACCTACCTCGGCACGCACTTTGTACGTCCCCGCGACCAGATCGAAGAACGCGAACGTACCTGATGAATCGGTGAACACATTCTTTTCGCTGGTGTCGAACTTGCCGTTGCCGTTGGTATCGATGTAGACGCGACGCGTCGCGATGCCGGTTTCACCGGAATCGATCGTGCCGTTGCCGTTTTGGTCGTTGACAACGCGACCGCCAATCAGCACCCGTGCGGTTGAGCCGATCAGTGCATCGTCGATCACCTGACCGGCGGCGAGGTTGATGTCCAGCGGCTTGGTCGACTCACGATATCCACTGGGGAAGACGCGGCGGACGCGATACAAGCCGGCATCCAGACCGCTGAACGTGTAGATGCCCTGGGTATTGGTGGACGTCTGCTTTTCGCCAGCGTCGAGCTTACCGTTGTTGTTGGCGTCAATGTAGACAATGCGACCGGCGCCGCGACCTTCGTCGGAATCGACAATCCCGTCGCTGTCGGTGTCGCCGAAAAGGAACCCGCTGATCGATCCTTTACTGCCCACAGGTGGCGGATCAACCGGGGGCGGATCGACCGGCGGAGGTTCAACCGGGTCCACCACCGGCGGCGGTTGCGTGCCACTGCCCGGCGAAGAGCCGATCTTCTGATTGGTGACGGTCTGCCCACTGAGATTAATCTGGATCAGCGGCGTGCTCACCCAGTAGCCGCTGGTGACCACCCGACGCACGACATACACGCGCGGATCCAACCCCGCGAACGAAAACTCGCCTTGGCTGTCGGTGGTGACCGAGGGTTCGCTTGAATCGAGCTTGGCGTTGTTGTTCAGATCGAGGTAGACGATCCTACCCGCTTGGCGCGGCTCGCCGGTGTCCTGAATGGTGTTGGCGTTGGTGTCCCAGAAAAGATACCCGCTGATGGAGCCGGGCGGACCCGATGGCGGCGGATCAACCGGGGGTGGATCAACCGGCGGTGGCGCGATTGGCGGAGTGCCCGTCCCAGTGCCGATTTTCAGACCGGCAGACACCTGATCCGCCACGAGCGTGACTTGGATCACCGGCGTTGACACATAATACCCGCTGGGCACTTCGCGGCGGATGGTGTAGGTGCCGGGCGCAAGATTGGTGAAACTCCATTCGCCTTGCGAGTTAGTCGTGACCTGCTTTTCACCCGAATCGCGTTTGGCGTTGTTGTTGGCGTCGATGTAGACGATCCTGTCGGCGATGCGCGGATCGCCCGGGTCTTCAACGCCGTCCTTGTCGATGTCTTTGAACATCCACCCCGCCGCCGTCGCCGTCCCACCGGGGCCGGTGGCGGAGTAGACGCCGTGATAACTGGCGGTGATCATCTTGCCGCCCAGCACCGTGACATTCACGCCATAGTTGTTAGCCGGATAGGTCTGAGTCCAACCGAGCGGGATAATCTGGCGAACCTTGTAAACTCCATCGGTTAGCCCGGTAAAGGTGTAGTTGCCGGCGATGTCAGTCGTCGTGCTGGGCTCTCCGACGTCCAGATTTCGATCATTGTCCTCGTCAAGCCAAACGGTCCGGCCAGCAATGCCTACTTCGCCGACATTGAACGATCCATTCTTGTTCGCGTCAAAGTATATCTTGCCCTGAATGCCTGCAGTTGGCGGTGCCTGAAGTTGGTAGCCACCGATGTGGTAGTAGTACTCCTGGTATGGGAACGACTCGGCAATAAGTACCGTGGAGTCCCAGTTCCCCTCTCGCGGCAAGGTGCTGATCCAGCCAGCGGGACGTATCACACGTATGTTGATTACTCCACTCGGCACGTCTTCAAATAGCCACTGGCCGATCGCGGGATGGCTGCCGGTGATATCGAAGCTGTCCAAGGTGCCGTTGTTGTTCAGGTCGATGTAAACCGTAAAATCGAGCTTGGGTTCGCCAGCGTCCCATGTGATATTTCGGTTCAGATCGTGGAAAACATCGAACCGGATATCTTTGGTCCCGCGCAATCGTTCGATTTGGATATGAGGCCGCAGCGGTGTTCCGGCGACATCAAGAGTAATTCCGTTCTCAAAGCCCGCGCTGAGCTTGAAAAACTGCTCAGGAACATACCTGAGCCTGTACGCCCCGAACTTAAGCTGACTAAACTGGCCGCCTACATCCGCCCGGGGCTCATCGGCGGAGTATTCACCGTCAAGATTGAGGTCGAGATAAAAATACCCCGACGTACCGCCGGTGGGGGTCACCAGCCCGGTGCGGCTCGGGTCCAGTAGGGCAAAATTGGCGTCTGATACCCTCGCTCCCCCATCAAGGACAACGAGGCTCAAGGGATCAGGGCTATCGAATCCTTGCGGCACGACGACGCGAACCGAATAGGTGCCGGGGGCGAGTTGCTCAAACAGGAAATGCCCGAAGTCGTTTGTCTGTTCCGCAGGCTCGCCGACTTCGCGCGTCCCGTTGCCGTTCAAGTCGAAACCGCCATCCACGAT